>JAIOHO010000299.1 GCA_019912905.1 Anaerolineae bacterium | reverse complement strand
GTCCTGGTGGATGCCTACGAGACGGACGTGCGGACTCTGCTGGCGCAGGTGCGTGTCGAGATGGGCATCGATCCTGATCCACTGGCGGCTTATCGTGCAGACGATTATGCCACGCGGGTGGCGAAGGAACGCGGCGTCGCCGATGCCAGCGGCAGCGGCTATCCCGGCTGATTGTAGTGCGCAACGATGCTGGCGGCGATGTCGATCACACTCTGACGCAGTTCCGGCGGGTCGATGACTTCGATCCGGGCGGCCAGGGGCAGAATGTTGCTGAAGGCCCACTCGAACGTGTCATAGTAGACGGTGATCTGCCGCCAGCCTTTTTCATCCTCGGGCGCTTCTTCGAGCAGCGGCTGGACCCAGGCTCCCCAGATGCCCGGCAGGTTGGGCACTAACTCGGGTGAGATGCGCAGTGTCGCGGCCCAACGCTGAAGACTGGTTTCGAATTCGCGGCACCAGATGGCCCAGTAACTCGCCAGTTCGAAACCGGGCGGTCGCTCGAAACACTCCGCCGTGAGCGTGAGCGTCAGGATGCGGGATACGCGAAATACGCGCATGTCCTCCCCGCGCCCTGCTACCACATACCAGATATTCGATTTTGCCACCAATCCGTAAGGGTCAATGGTGTATTCGCGCTCCTGGCCGTCGCCGCGCCGGTAGGTAATGCGCACCTGCTGATCCTGCCAGATCGCTTCCTGTAAATTCTGAAGATGGGGGACCGCCTCGCGGGTCTGGAACCAGGGGATCGCATCCAGGTGGATGCGCTGGCGCATGCGTTCCGCGCGGCGCTGCTGGGCTTCGGGCAGGGCGGCGGAAAGTTTTAGCAGCGCGACTTCCAGCGCTTCGGCCAGCCCCAGATCCGCCAGCGGCGCATACACGCCGGATAGAAACAGCGTGCGCACTTCGGCTTCGTTCAGGCCGGTCAGGGTGGTGCGGTAGCTGTCAATCAGGGCATAGCCGCCGCCCGGCCCGTGCTCGCTGTAGATGGGCACTCCTGACATGCTCAGTGCTTCCAGGTCCCGGTAGATAGTCCGTTCCGAAACTTCCAGTTGCCGACTCAGATCCGTAGCCGTCATCCGTCCGCGGGATTGCAGCAGCAGCAGTATGGAAATCAGCCGATCTGCACGCATACATTACCCCCTCATTTCTGGGTTGATTCTAGCCTAGCATGGAGTCCCTGACAATAGGTGTCAGGGTTTTGATGCTATGATGATTACGAACAAATGAGCGAGAATGAGAGGGCAATCCGTATGTGGTATCCATCATGGCTCGAGGGCGAAGAACGGCGTCAAAGCATGCTTCGCGAAGCCGAAAAACAGCGTCTCATCCTGTCTCTCCGCGAGCGGGGGAGCCGATCTCGCCATTACTTACGGATAGCCCGCAGGATCGCGGGTGAATCGCTCATAGCTGCCGGACGATTTCTGACGCCGCGCGCGCCGGAACAGGACGTGCAGCTGCGCACGAACTAGCAGACGACCAGGTGCTACCTATCCTTACGGGCACGGAGGTCAGTCGAGCGACTGGCCTCCGCTACTGTCTGGAACCATGATCGGCTTATCTGAACACTTTCACCGTCATCCCTTCAGCATCCTTCAATCCACGTGATTTCGGACCAACGGACCCGCACGGCTCCGCCCAAAGGCGGATGTGTGGGCGCGCGAAACCTGCGATCATGAGACTGTCATCAGCGAGGCAAACGAACATGAATCCGATCGCGATCAATCAATACGCAAAGGAACGGCACGAAGAAATCGTGCGTGAGGCCGAAGCCTACTGGAAGGCTGAACTGGCGCGCGCCGAGGCAGACGCCTATGTGCCCAAGCAGAACCATCAGCCAAGCAAGCCGCTCCAGGATGTCGTGCGGCAGCTCATCACGTTTCTTCACTAGTTGAGACGAAACGAGTAGAGAGAGAACGACCTATGATGGACCTTTTCACGCTCCAGACTGTCGGCAAGATCCGGCATGAAGAACTGCTGCATGACGCAGCAGAACGACGGCGATTTGTCGCACTGCGTTCTCAGGATGGCAGCGCGCAGCGCTCTCTGCGGACTGTCCGCACACTGGCGGGCAGGTCTCTGATCCGCATCGGTCGGTTCCTGTCGCAGCCTGTGGCGGACACGGAGCCGAGTGCAGACATGAAATGGAAGACCAGCTAAAAAGCTACCAGGGTGCTACCTAATCCTTGCGGGCGCGGGGGTCAGTCCCTGGACTGGCCCCTGCTGCTTTATAGGGCACCCTGGATCATTGGGTGGAATTCGGGCAGGCTGATCCATTTCTCGGCGCTTTCTCAGCGTTTTCTCGACGGTCGCGCGCTATGCTGATCCCAGTTACAGAGAGAGCCTGTACGAAGTGATTACCGCAGTTTCAGACGAATGACCTGTACGCTTCCGTCCAAAGGCGGATGTGCAGGGGTACGAAATCTGCGATCATGAAGTCGAAGTGAGGGAGGAAAACCACCATGAATCCGATCGCCATCAATCAATATGCTCAGGACCGGCATCAGGAAATCGTGCGCGAGGCCGAAGCCTACTGGAAGGCTGAACTGGCGCGCACCGGGGCGGACGTTCTTCCGCCAGAGACGCTCAAGCAGACCCGCACGCCGCTTAAGCGCGTGGCGCAGCTGCTGACCGCGCTCATCCGCTAGTCAAACCCTGCGCATGAAGGAAGGAAAGCTCATGATCGACCTGTTACCATCCCAGAATGGCACGATGCATCACCAAGAGATGCTGCGGGAAGCCGCCGAACGGCAGCAGTTCGCCGCTCTCCGTCCACAGAATGGTGGCGGACAGCCTTATCTGCGGATTGTTCGCGCAATTTCCGGCAGGACTCGGATGCTGGTACAACGGCTAGTGGCACAGCCGTCACCTAAGGCGGAACACCCGAGTACGGAAATGACGTGGAAGACCAGCTAGCAAATTACCTGGATAGCTACCTAATCCTTGCGAGCGCGGGGGTCAGTCAAACGGCTGGCCCCCGCTGCTTTTCCCATCTTAGCGTGACGGCAGGCTGTCGCACGACGCGGTGCGGGTAATGTATTCGCCATCCACCCATCCCGTCTGACCGTCATACTGTACCAGCCACCAGGTCTGGTCGGCGTTGGTCGCATAGACCGAAACCGCCGTGCCGAAGGGGATGACCGTCACTACTTCTGCGTCCGAGATGGGTTCGGCCCGCGCACGTTCAGGTTGAAATCGACCGTTGCCAGGCAGGGGTTGGGCAGGGTCGGCGTGGGCGAAGG
>JAIOHO010000298.1 GCA_019912905.1 Anaerolineae bacterium | reverse complement strand
ACCCTGGACCCCAGCGCCGCGGATTGGAGCGGCGGTGAGGCCATCCAGATCACGCTGAAACCGTTGTTTGCGGGTGACAATCTCGATTATCACTGGTTCGAGTTTGAAGGCGTCAGCGGGTCGGCCAGCTGCGGCCAGTGTCACCGGGAATATGAAGAGTGGAAGTCCGATCAGCATTCCCGTGCAGCGGTCAACTCGCACTTTCTGAACATGTATACCGGCGAGGATGCCAACGGCAATCGGGGCGAGATCACCGAGTTCGGCAGCGACGGTCTTCCCAAACCGCGTGACCCGAATGCGCCCGACTATGGGCCAGGGTTTATGCTCGATAATCCGGGCCGGGCCGGGAACTGTGCGGCCTGCCACACGCCCCTGGCGTCCAATTCGCCCAACACGCAGAACTGCGCCTGGTCGGGCTGTCATACCAGCCTGACGATCGAGCGCTCCAACGGGATCATCGCGCCCCATGCCATGCCCCTGTCGCTGAAGGGCGATGCGGGTGAAGGCATCACCTGTGATTTCTGCCACAAAATCGGGGATGTCTACCTGGACCCGAAAACCGGCCTGCCCTACCCGGATATGCCGGGGATCATGTCGCTGCGGCTGTACCGGCCCCCGGAAGGCGAGCAGGTCTTCTTTGGCACCCTGGTCGATGTAGACCGCCGCGATACCTATCTGCCGCTGCTGTCGAAAAGTGAATACTGTGCGGGCTGTCATTTCGGGGTGTTTGGCGGCGTGGTGGGCATGGGAGAAGTCACCGGCGGCACGGTCATCTATAATTCCTATGGCGAGTGGCTGGACAGCCCCTACAGCGACCCGGAGACGGGCAAGACCTGCCAGGACTGTCACATGCCGGTATCGGACGCCAAGTGGTTCGTTTATCCCGAAAAAGGCGGCATCGTGCGCGACTATGCCGAACTGCACACGCACGCCATGCCCGGCGCGGCGGATGAAAATCTGCTGCAAAACACGGTTACGATGAACACCACCGCCGAGCGCAGCAGTAATCAGCTCAAGGTCGAGGTGCATATCACCAACGATCAGGCAGGCCATCATGTGCCGACCGACTTCCCCACGCGCTCGATGATTCTGGTGATCGAGGCGCTGGACGCCGACGGTCAGACCCTGGCGCTCAGCGCGGGGCCGGTCAACCCGGCGTATTCCGGGGATTATGGCGGTCTGCCGGGCAAGACCTTCGCCAAAGTGCTGCGCGATGAGTGGACCGGGGAAACACCCACCGGGGCGATCTGGCGTCCGGTGACCATCGTCGAAGACACACGCCTGCCTGCCCTGGAGACCGATACGACGAACTACACCTTTGACGCACCTGCTGGAAAAGTAGTGACGGTCAACGTGCGCCTGCTTTTCCGCCGTTCGTTCTCCGAACTGATGAAGCAGAAGGGATGGACGACTCCCGATATTCTGATGGAACACGAAACTCTGACCGTACCGGCCAACTAGCGGATGCACACGATGATTGATCACGACAACGTAATCCTGGAAGTCAAAAACCTCAAGCTCCATTTCCCGATCTACCGCGGCCTGTTCCAGCGTCTGGTGGGTCATGTGCGAGCGGTGGATGGTGTCAGCTTCACCCTGCGGGATGGCGAGGTGATGGGGCTGGTGGGCGAAAGCGGCTGTGGAAAAACCACCGTCGGGCGCACCATTCTCCGCCTGTACGACCCGACCGAAGGGGAGATCTGGTATCACCGGACGACCGGAGAATTGATCGACCTCGCCACGCTCAACCAGAAACAGATGAAGCGGCTCCGGCGCGAAATGCGGATGATCTTCCAGGACCCGTTTAGCTCACTCAACCCCCGGCTGACGGTTCGTGACATTATCGGCGAGCCGCTAGAGATTCACGGGGTCGCGCACGGCAAGGAAGCCGAACAGCGCGTGGCCGAACTGATGGAGTCGGTGGGTCTGAATCCCGCTCTCATGCGCCGTTATCCGCACGAATTTTCCGGCGGGCAGCGGCAGCGCATCGGCCTGGCCCGCACGCTGTCGTTGAATCCACGCCTGATCATCGCCGACGAGCCGGTGTCCGCGCTGGATGTGTCGGTTCAGGCGCAGGTGCTGAATCTGTTGCAGGAACTTCAGCGCCGTCTCGGTCTGACTCTGGTGTTCATTGCGCATGACCTGTCGGTGGTCGAGCATATTTCCGACCGCATCGCCGTGATGTACGTCGGCAAGATCATGGAAATGGCCGACACGCCCGAACTGCTGTCTCATCCCCTGCATCCCTATACCGAGGCGCTGCTGTCGGCGGTGCCCCCGGCAGACCCGGACATCAAGCCCAACCGCATCCAGTTGCAGGGTGAGGTGCCCAGCCCGGCCAATCCACCCTCCGGCTGCATCTTCCACCCCCGCTGTATTTATGCTCAGGCGATTTGCAGCCAGGAGGAGCCGATGCTGGAAGAAGTCGCCCCCGGCCATCATGTGAGCTGTCATTTCGCCCGAGAACTGCATTTGAAAGGCGTTGGAGCAACCGTATGAGCGACGAACCCTCTCGTTTTCCTGCCGTCATCGCTTATATCCCGGTGCTGGGCTGGCTGTATGTCTTTTTCTTGCAGCGCCAGAATCCGCTGGCGGTCTATCATCTGCGCCAGTCCATCGGCCTGTTCCTGTTCCTGGCCGCGGTCGTTGTCGGATGGGGCGCGGTAGCCTGGGTGCTCGCCTGGATTCCGCTGATGATGTCGGTGGGCATGGCGCTGTTCGCAGTCGTCATGGCGGCCTGTTTTTTCGGCCTGATCGCCTGGCTCATTGGTTTGAGCAACGCCCTCAGCAATCGGATCAGCCCGCTGCCCGCTTTCGGACGGTGGGCCAATCGCCTGCCCATTCGCTAGCCTGCACCTGAACACCAGACAGTGGTCCTGAGCGATGGATGCGCACAGTGATGCTGAAATACTGGCTGATCGCGGCGGCCCTGCTGACGGCGACGTGTGCCCTGCCGATCTTCGCCATCCGCGCGCAGCCGTTTGAGGACCGCGCAGTTCAGGCGCTGGTCCAGCCAGACTGCCCCCCTCCATGTTTCATGGGCATCCGGCCCGGAGTCACGACGATGCGCGAAGCAGTGTCGATGCTCCCGGCCAATGCCTGGGTCGCCAACGGCCCGGACGAATTTCC
>JAIOHO010000297.1 GCA_019912905.1 Anaerolineae bacterium | reverse complement strand
CTGCATGAAGCACTTACGATGTTCGGCCAGGCTGGATGGGAACTGGTCAGCATCGCTGGGGCGGAAGGCAAGTCCTATGTGTTCAAACGCCCCAGCGCTCGAAACGGCAATGGGAACGCGCCCGACAACACCTGATCGAAGGCTGTCCGATCGCGCCCTGGTGGAATCGTTCTGCCATGCATGTTTCCAGGTGCCTGGCGAAACGGTATGTGCGGAACGCTGAGAAGTCACCACTCGCGGACTGATGTACACTAGAGGTGTTGAGCGGCTCAGAAGTGAGAGGGTTCCATGTCACAAGCGATGTTAAAGGCAGCCCGCGAGTTGATTGTCAACAATCATTTTGACGCGGCCCGCGCCGTCCTGGAGACGATGCCGACCAGCCCGACGGCAAAAAAGTGGCTGGCGAAGCTGGATGAGATTGCGCCCCTGGAGGACCCCGCCTCGCAGTGGGAGTACCTGGAGGTGTTTGTCCGCGCGAGCGAGCGCATGCCAGTTGGCGCGGCAGCGGTCATCGAAGGTGGCCCCGCGACGACGGTCGATCATTATTACTCCCGGCTGCTGAACGATTACGGCACCGACGGCTGGGAACTGCTGTCCGAAGAACTCCAGGGTGGGGATTTTTATCGACTGCTGTTCAAACGTCCAAAACGAAAATAAGCCCCTATGCGTCCCAAGCGAACTGCTGCGCTGCTGGCGCTGATTCTGGTGCTGGCCTGTGCCCTGCGGCTCATCAACCTGGGTGGGCGCAGCCTGTGGTACGACGAAGCCTTTGCCGTGCTGTTTGCCGAAACAGGGCTGGATGCCATGCTGTACGGCACGCTCACACCAGTGGCGGGCGGCGCTGCCGATATTCACCCGCTGTTGTATTACGTCAGTCTCGATGGCTGGATGAGCCTGTTCGGGCAGAGTCCTGTGGCCGTGCGGCTGTGGAGCGCGGTGCTGGGCGTGGCGACGGTCGGGCTGATGTTCGTCCTGGGGCGCGACCTGTTTGGTGAAAGAACTGGCTTGACGGCGGCGTTGATCACGGCGGTTGCGCCGTTCCACGTGCAGTATTCCCAGGAAACCCGGATGTATGCGCTGCTGGGCCTGCTGCTGGTGGCGGCGACGATCTGTTTTGTGCGGGCGTGGCGATCCGCTGATTCGCGCCGCTGGCTGGGGTGGGGATTGTTCGGCGTATTGGCCGGGCTGGCGATGTATACGCAGCAGTTGGCCGCCTTTTATCTGGTCGCGCTGGCGCTGGTGCCGCTGCTGGCGCGTCAGCCGAAGCCCCTGGCCGGGGTCATATCTGGCGGTGTGATTGCCGTCGTTATTTACCTTCCCTGGCTGGTGAATCTGCCGGGGCAGTTGAACAAGGTGCGCTCCTACTACTGGCTCAATCCGCCCAATGCGGCGCAGCCGCTGCTGACCCTGCGCTCTTTCCTGGTCGTCAACCTCGACATTTCCGCGCCGGGTTCGCTGATCGGTTTCCTGAGCGCGCTGTTTATCGCTTTATTTCTGCTGATTCAGGTGGTGCTGTTTCTGCGCAGACGTCGAGCGCGAAATCATCGACATGCCTTGCTGCTGGTTCTATGGCTGGCGGCGGCCCCGCCTGCGCTGATGTGGCTGGTCTCGCAGGTTCAGCCCGTCTATCTGGAGCGGGCGCTGCTGCCTTCGGCCCTGATGCTCTATCTGGCGCTGGCGTGGCTGTTCACGCAGGGCGGTTTGCCACGACCGATTGTCGCGCTGGTGGGTGGGGTGGGTCTGGTGCTGGTTGGCATCGGGCTGACGGCGCACTATTCCTGGGCGACATTCCCGAATTCGCCGTTTGACCGGGCGACCGTCTACATCCGCGATCACTGGCAGGCAGGCGACGTGGTGGTGCATCAGAACAAGCTGACGGCGCTGCCGATGATGTATTATGGCCGCGACCTGACGCAGCGCTATCTCGGTGATTTGCCAGGCAGTTCGCAAGATACGCTGGCGCTGCCGACGCAGGAAACACTGGGGCTGCTGGCGGATACCTGTGTCCAGGCCGCTGCGCAGGGCAGCCGCGTGTGGTGGACGGTGTTTGACTTCGCTGCCGACCAGTATGCGGCGGTGAACCGGACCGATTATGCCGATGCGGTGAACTGGCTGGATGCGCATTTTATCCAGGCAGATGCGCAGCGGTTTAATGATCTGGACATCATCCTGTATACGGACCCGGACACGGGGGCGCAGGCAGCCGACTGCCGTTGAGGGGACATGG
Organism: Anaerolineae bacterium; assembly: GCA_019912905.1. Classification (GTDB taxonomy): domain Bacteria; phylum Chloroflexota; class Anaerolineae; order Aggregatilineales; family Phototrophicaceae. Next base: position 1,247 of record JAIOHO010000297.1, on the reverse strand, counting down.
CAAAATCAATCCGGTGGGTGATTGGAATCGGCCTGCTCCTGGCGGTACTGGCCGGGGCGGTAGCGCTGACTCATCATAACTTTACGGAACCATTTCCGGGCCTGAACGACTTCATGTCGCGCTGGGAAGGCGGGCGCTCCTACTGGGTGGATGGTTTGAACCCGTATGGCGAACAGGCCAGTCTGAATATCCAGCAGCGCATCTATGGCCGTCCGGCAACTGACGCAGAAGACCCCGGCTACTTCGCTTATCCGTTTTACACCCTCTTTCTGATCTGGCCCCTGATGCAGACGACCTATGCCTGGGCATCGGCCATCTGGATGGTGCTGCTCGAAGCGTGCCTGATTGGGGCACTGTTCGCGCAGTTCGACCTGTTTGGCTGGAAGCCGAAACCCTGGTTACTTGGCGTGCTGCTGCTGTGGACGCTGTTATTTTATTACCCGGCACGCGGGCTGATCCTGGGCCAGCCGGGTTTGCTGGTCTATTTCCTCGAAGTCCTGAGCCTGTGGGCTTTGTTCCGGCGGCAGGACGAGGTGGCGGGTGTGGCGCTGGCCCTTTCGACCCTCAAACCGCAGATGGGCTTTCTGATCGTGCCGTTTCTGCTGCTGTGGGGGCTGCGGGTGCGGCGCTGGCGATTCGTGGGGGCCTTTGGCGTGGTGTTCGGCGGATTGGTCCTGGCGTCGTTCCTGCTGCTGCCGTCGTGGTTTAGCGACTGGCTGGCGCAGGTGAGCATTTATTCGTCGTATACCGCGCTGGGATCGCCGGTGTGGATCATCACGCAGTATTACCTCGGTCTCGGGTCGGCGGGCGAATGGGCGGTGAACTTGCTTTTTTACGGCGTGATGCTGTGGACCTGGTATGGGGTGCTGGTGCAGGGGCGGTCGGAGCGCTTCCTGTGGGCCGCGGTCCTCACCCTGACCGTGACGCATCTCGTAGCCCCGCGCACGGCCACCCCGCATTACGCCGTCTTCATTCTGCCCCTCATGTTCTATCTGGCGGAGATCAACCGGCGTGGGCAGCGGCGCGGCGGCCTGTGGTCCGGGCTGATTCTGGCGGGTCTGCTGATCCTCCCCTGGCTGCATTTTCTGCTCACCGTCGAGGGCGAATTCGAGCATCCGACGGTGTACCTGCCGCTGCCGTTTGGGATGCTGATTCTGCTGTGGGTCACGCGCGGGCTGTGGTGGCGGCGGGCAGCCACGGCTTCTCCGGGGGAGGCCACATGACGGCTGTGCCGGTGCGAGTCTGGT
>JAIOHO010000296.1 GCA_019912905.1 Anaerolineae bacterium | reverse complement strand
ACAGGGCGCGTGCTGGATACGGTGGGCGCGAACGGCCTGTCCGTGCGCAGCAGTCCAAACGGAGACGTGGTCGCCACCCTGCCGGTAGGTGAAACGTTCGACGTAATAGACGGTCCGGCCTGCTGGCAAATTCAGACCTTCGCCCCGGCGGACCAGTACGAGTTTCGTGTCTGGCGCATCCGCAACCGGCGCAACAACCTGGAAGGCTGGGTCGAGGAGTATGGCCGTCGCAATGCGGGCAGCCCCTTCTACTATTACCAGGTCCTCACCGATAGCGATACCAATGGGCAGCAGGCCGTGATCAACGCCTTCAGCGCGGACCCGGCGGCGGTCGAATATCGGGGCACGGTCACGCTGTCATGGAGCGTCTCAGACGCCGCCCGCGTGCGCATCCAGGTGGTCCGCTTCAATGGGCAGTTCGGGCAGACGCTGGACAATCTGCCCCTCGAAGGTCGGTTCAGCTACACGCTGCCGGAGGAAAGCACCCAGTCCGCCCAGTTCCAGCTCTCCGCCGAAGATGCCCAGGGCCGCCAGCTCGCGGTCGAAACACTGACGGTGCCGGTCCGCTGCGGCTTCAGCGACACGTATAACGGCTGCCCGCTGACCCAGCTTACCACCCAGGCCGCCTACCAGACCTTCCAGGGCGGTCTGATGCTGTGGCGCGGCGACATGCAGCAGATTTTCGTGCTGTACAACGGCGGCACTTACCAGATTTATGATGACACCTGGACCCCGGATCAACCGGTGGACAGCGGCGAGACTCCGCCGAGCGGGTTGATCCTCCCGGCGCGCGGCTTCGGCAAGGTGTGGGCCAATCAGCCGGGCGTGCGCGACCGCCTGGGCTGGGCGTCCGGGAATGAAGCCAGTTATACAGCGAAGGTCGAAACCTATCTGATTCCGCGGGATGAAAAGGCCATCTTTATCAATACGCCCGATGGCCGGGTGCTGATCATCGGGCAGGTGTGGCGCACGCAGTAGCCCCCTGCCCCGGCAGCACCCTGATCCCGTATGAGTGTTCGGGAAGATTGATAAATTCGTCTTCGATCCAACGCAGAATTGGGCTGCGGATCTCTAGCCGCCACAGTTCATTGCTTAAATGCGATATCGTATTTTCGCTTCTGGACTGCCGTCCTCTTTCTGCTTTTCGTTGAGTAAAACGGACAGCTTTTAAGCCGTTATTCGGGGCAAGCTCATTCGTTGCCCCTCACAAGCCCTGGACTGAACATGCCCGACTATCTGATCAGCTCATGGATTTCAAGATAGTCCAGGATGTTGCTGGCGACCAGGGTATTGCCCAAAGAGGTGAAATGCACACCGTCAATATGGATAGACTTGTCCAGGGTGGGTAGAAGGGCTGCCTGGTCAATCAGGTCTATGCCACTGGCTTGTGCCTGCGCGCGGAGTTCGTCGTTGAAAGCCTGGTCCACTTCAGAGGGATCGTAAAAATGGTAGGTGGACAAGATGAAAGTACCCCCGATGGATTCAGTCAGCGCTCTCATCGAGTTAATGTTAGCGTGCACGGCTTCAATGCCGTTGAGCGGATTCGCAGAGCGTGGCTGATCCCAGACCTCAACAAAGCCGCCGCCGCCGCCTGATTTTCGATTCCAGAAGTCGTTAAGGAGGGTGATGGCATAGGATTGATAGAAGACATCAGGTAGGACAATCCGTAGCGGCGAAAGTCCGGCAAAGTCACGGAAACGATGGGAGTAGTCGGTGCGGAAGTTTTCGTAACCCAGGCAACAAGAAATGTCATTGACAGCTTCATAGAAGATGACAATGTCTGGTCGATAGTGTACGCCTCGCAGGGCCAGCAAAACAATTGCATGCGCGCTGGTAGCAGTGGGAATGCCAAAATTCAGGACTTCGACTTTGAGATCAGGGTAATCTGCCTGGATCATTCGCTCCAGTTGTGCTGACCAGGTGTCATCATCGTCTACCCCTTCTCCAAACGTGGCTGAACCACCCAGAGTCAGCACCCGAAAACTGTTCTCTGAGCGGGGGATATCGACAGAGTCACCACGGAAGCCAGCCTCATTGGTGGTGTAATGCCATGCGAGCAGGTTATCCGTGAACTCATATTTGATGAGCATATCGAATTCAGTATTTGGAACGAGCGCCATCGGCAAGAATGGGTGCTGTTCCACCCGGCCAGGTTGCATCGAGCCTGTGATGGGCTTCATGAGTTCGATATTCTGACCACGCCATCGAACATAGAGGCGAGTCGCAATTTCAGCCAGGCCGAAGGCCAGCAACAGACCCAGCGACAGGGCAATAATGTGGAAGAGCCAGCGCCTACGCCAACCTGAAGCAAGAAGCTTTTTATGCTGAAAACGTGCTGGATTATTCATATGAAAACTATAATTTTGTCCAATTATATTTATAGAAGTTACGCAGTTGAAGAAGACAAGCTAAAATCAGCGGCATGAACGCACCGAAATGTACCGAATACGACTACATCAACTTTCTGGTGGCCGCACAGCAAGTCTTTAGCGCGGTAGAAGCGGCCCGCAGCCATCCC
>JAIOHO010000295.1 GCA_019912905.1 Anaerolineae bacterium | reverse complement strand
CAGCGACTCACCGGAACCGGGATGCGCTGGAAGCGTGACACCGCCAACCGGATGTTGGTCATCCGCGCCGCTGTCTTGGGCAACGACTTCCATGATTTATGGCAAATGGCCGCTTACTTGCCCCCAATCTGAAATGCACCCTTGTGAAAATCATTACTTGCTCATAGGGTGCGAACAGGTTACAATCCATGCTGCTAACTAATAAAACACAAATCGGGAGATTAGTTGCATGTCCTCACTCACGATCAAGAGACTTGTCGTTTGGGTGGTGTCGCTAGCCCTGGGTTTTTTGACCGCTTACGGCCTCATCACCATTGGCTTTTCGTTACTGCCATCGCTATCGCTGCCGCCCATTATAACGCCCGTGAACTCTCAGGCGATTTCGATTGAGAAGTACGGCACGATTTATTTCCTGACCACGATGCTGCCACTCTCGCTGCTGTATCTGGTCTGGCTCGATTACTTCCTCGGCTCGAAGATCCTTCCCGACTAAGCGGTATATCACTCGACACCTTAATTCGACAGTGGGCTTCGGCTCATTGTCGTTTTTAGTTGGAATCCAGCCAGTCCCCTCGCAGTAAATACGCTATTCCGGTCGGACCGGTTGCACCATTCACCCGGATTCGCGGGAGTTCGAGCGGGCTGGTGCTGACCAGACGGTTGCCGGACTGTGTCGTCACGGCCAGCCAGTAATCGACCTCGCGCGTAATTTGCAGGGTCTGATCATCATAGCGGCCCACGGGATAGGACAGCATCCGCGCCGGGACATTGGCATGCGCTTGCAGGCTCTCCTGGCTGCCCAGCAGTTCGTAAATCAGAAAATCGCGGTCGCGCGCGTCCAGCGTCAGGTGCGACTTGGTATGCGCCTCCATACTCATCCCGGCCTGTGCCATCGCGTCAATCTGCGCCCAGCTCAGGTAAGCGGGGTCGCCTGCATCGGCGCGCCCGGTGATGACAAAAAAAGTGCCTGTGAATCCATATTTCTGTAAGGCCGGGAAGACGCTGGTGTAATGATCGAGGTAGCCATCGTCGAAGGTCAGAATCACTGGCTTTGGGGGCAGCGTCGTCCCCTGCATCAGCGCATCGTACAGTTGGTAAAGAGAGATCGTATGGTAGCCTTCATCCGTGAGGTACTGGAGGTGCGCTGCGAACACGTCGGGAGGAATCGTCAGGTCGCGGCGGGTATCGTCGGCATCGGCGGGCAGAGGACTGACGTAGTGGTACATCAAAATTGGCACGCGAATCCGCCGCATCGTCCCATCACCCCCAGGAGCGCGCTGCGCATCTACAGTGCCCTTGACACACAGCAAGCCTGCCGCCGCCAGCAGCATGATAAAATAGGTCCATCGCATGACGAAAGCATACGGACAACCGGACTCGGTGTCAACGGCAATTCGCTGGCGCATCATCCTTACCGTCTTGATCATACTGATCGCAGGCGGCACCGCTCTGACTGTGCTTCTGGCACTCGGTCTGGCAGACCCGCCGCGTATCGGAACCTTGCAGTGGCAGGCTGCCGCACCGGACGATTGGCCGGAACACACCGATACCACCGGTGTACGGCGGCTGGATGCGCCGGTCGAATTGCCCGAAGTGTTTACCCTGGAACTGACCGTCCGCAACGCTGGGCCGCCAGACTCAGCCTGGGGCCTTCAACTCCACAACGGCGAATCGGCCCTTACGATTCTGATCGACAACCTGGGCTATTGGTCCCTCTCCACTGACGACCGCCCTCATTGGGCCGAGTTCATGCACCTCCGCCCCGGCAAGTCCAATCAGATTGCCCTGACCATCACCCCGAATAGCAGTGCCATCCTGCGAATCAATGAGGAAATCGCCTGGGCCGGCTCCCTCCGCGCCACAGCCTGGCAGGTGGTCCTGGCCGGTGAGCCTCAGCTGACGTGGGAACGTCTCGCATTGTATTATTCCCCTGAGTAACGCTCCCTCCTGCCCGCCAACCGGACAGAAGATGCCTTCGTAAAATTCTGATAAACAACCCGCCCCCCGCGCAACCCTGCGATGTATCT
>JAIOHO010000024.1 GCA_019912905.1 Anaerolineae bacterium | reverse complement strand
GGTTCATCTGAGTGACCAGATCCTGAATGGCAACGTACTGCCTGCCGGTCGCCAGGATGACTTTGACCCCCTGCCGACGGGCGGCGGCGATGGCGTCGGCGGTGCCGGGAGTCAGCGCATGCTGCGAATTGAGCAGCGTGCCGTCCACATCGAGCGCAATCAGTTTGAACATGATGATTCCTTCCGTGTCTGACGCGCCGTCATGATACCGTCAAATGGGAGGATTGATAAGGGCACAGGCTGACCTGTGCCCCGATGATCTGAGGGTGGAGCAGTCCGGCTAGACGGCTTGTTTCTGCGGCGTGCCCAGGTGGGTTTTAAGGAAGGCTTTGACGACGTGGACGGGGATTGCGACGCCGACTTCCGGGCCGTTCATGATGGTGTTGACACCGATCAGCCGCCCCTGCGCATCGACCAGCGGCCCACCGGAATGACCGGGGCGCAGCTTGAGATTCACGGCCAGCCAATCCGCGCCGTTGCGGAACTGGATGTCGCCCAACTGCTGGCCCATGCCGATCACCACGCCGCCGGTCGCCGCGTTCAGCACCCCAAATGGATGGCCCAGTGCCATTACCCACTGGCCTGCGTGAAGCTGCTGCGAATCACCCGGTTCGATGGTCGGCAGGTCGGCTGCCACGATCGACAGCGCTGCCAGATCATGAGTGGGGTCTTCGGCCAGCACCTGTGCCGGGTAGCGGTTCCCGTCGTACAGGGTGACCAACAGGTCGCCATGCCCGGCGATCACATGCGCATTGGTGATGATCAGGCCATCCGGGTGCCAGATTGTCCCGGCTCCCGACCCACCCTGACCGTTGGTGATCTGCACCAGGCTGCGGCGAGTACGGTCCACGAGGTCCGCCATGCTGTTATTCAACTGCTGGATGAAGGCGTCCATTACTCACGCTCGCCGACCGTCACCGTCACGTCGATGAGCTGACCGCCGCGCACCACGCGCACGGTCGTTTCTGCACCGACCAGCTCGCCACTCAGCAGCAGCAGCAGCTCATCGATGGCCTGCACCGCATACTCACCCAGGCTCACCACGATGTCGCCCAGCAGCAGGCCGCTCTTTTCCGCCGGGCTGCCAGTTTCGACCGAGACGATCATTAACCCAATTTCCTGATCGAGTTCTTCGGCGAGGGCTGAGGGCAGGCGAACCGGTTGGGCGCCGATGCCCAGATAACCGCGTTTGACCTTGCCGTGTGCCAGGAGCGCATCGACCACACTGCGCACATGCGCCGCCGGGATGGTGACGCTGCTGCCCTGAGCAAGCGCCGATGTGTTTAAGCCGCGGACTGCGCCGCTGGCATCCACCAGGGGGCCGCCCGAAAAGCCGGGGTACATGACGACATCGGTCTGGATGACCGGGCCGATGCTGCCGAACATTTCCGCTTCGGCGTACCACATCCAGCGCCTGCCGCCGGGACCATGCCCACCATGTCGCCCTGGCCCGTGCCCCTCGACGCGCACCCGCTTGCGCTTGCGGTCTTCCTCCGGTTCGGAAATCTTGCTGACGACCCCCAGGGTCGCCTGAACCTGCGTGCCGGGACGTCCCAGTGCCAGCACGAGATGCCCCACCTTCAGCTCGTTGCCATCCGAGCCACCGGCCCAGACGGGCGGAGTCGTGCTGGCTTCGACTTTCAACACGGCCAGATCCGTATTCGGGTCGCGCCCGATCAGGCGGGCCGGGGCGATCACCTCGCCGGGCAGACCAATCTGGATATTTTCATTCCGTTCGACGATGTGATGGGCGGTGACGATGACGCCCTCCGATGACCAGACGATGCCTGTGCCGGGCAGTCGACGCCGACCTTCGACGCGCACGATGCCCACGCTGGCATTTTCGACCGCCGCGGCCAGGGCATCCGATAGACTCTGTAATGCGTCCGACATGGAATAAACCTCCTGTGTTTTCCTGTCTGTTCCAGTTATCGCATAGAAGCGGCTGCGCGGCATCCATCTTCCAGCGGGGGGCGACCTGGAAAAACGGGTAGGTCCGGGTCAGCGCGCTGCGATCAACTGCTGGGCTTCGTCCGGGCTGGCAGCAAACAGGAAGGGCCGTTCGGCAAGCTGTGTCCCATAGAGGGCCTGAAGACTGCGATAGGCCCCGCGCAGGAGCACCCCCGCCCCGACGATGACGCGTGTCCCTTCGTTCGGGCGGGCTTCACCCTGGGCAAACAGGTCGCCTGCTGCGGTCAGAAAGTCGCGGGGGACACCCCCACCGCCGCGCAGGTCGATAATCAGATGAACGGTATGGCCGGCAGCCTCGATCAGCATGTCGGCCTGCGCGATGGCCTGTTTCAGGTTCTCCCAGGTCCAGCCGCGCTCGAAGGTGAGCTGTAGGGTGGTGCGGTCTGGATCGCCCCAATTGACGGCAATGCTCATAATCTCTGCTCCTGAAATACACCATACCTAATACGCAGAGTCTGCCATCCGGTTGCGCGCTAGCCGCCTTCGGTCATGGCTTCACCGCCGGTGATCGTGAACGGAATCGGTGGGCTGGCGGGTGCACCGTTCAGTTCGAGTTCGACGCTCCAGGTGCCTGCGCGGAACTCGACGTCGGCCTGGTCGATGAAGAACCAGATGCACGCGTCGTCAATAGCGAAGTCGGGCGTAAAGTCGTGGTTGATCTCCTGCCCCCCGACTGAGAATCGAGCAGCGATGTTCGTGCCTGCCGGGATATTCACGCCGGTGGCGACGATGTAAATTTCGGCATCGCTGGGCGAAAAATTGGAAGTGGGATTTACGGCACAGTCATCACTGCCCACCGCCGGGGCCATCTGAAAATTGACCAGCGCCGGTTGGGTGATTTCGGCGGTCGCCAGCGTCTGCTCGGCGAGGGGAGTCGCGGCTGGCGCAAGATTTTCGGTGGTCGCGCCGGGCACCGGGAAAGCAGTGTTTACCTGCGGCGGGACGCCGCTTACACCTGAAGAATCGATACCCCGTGCGCTTAAGGTAGCCTGGAGTTGGGCGCGGTTTTCTTCGGCCTGGCCGACGCGGGTGCCCATATATTCTACGGTGATTTGCAGCCGATCGGCATCGACTGTGGCGGTCTGGCGGACCGCCTCAATTTCGGATTGAAGGGTTGCGTTCTGGGCGATTAAGGTCAGTTGAACTTCGTTCTGGCGCTGGCAGGCGGCCAACAGGACCACGGCTAGCAGTGCCAGTGAGAGTCGATAACTTTGCAAGTGCAACCTCTGCCTCAGCTATTTTTACGACTTCCGTCAGACAGTTTAGCAGAGACTTGCGCGCTGACAAGGTGAGTGTGCCTGCCCAGGCAGAACCATGAGCCGCCTGCCGAACTGCCTCCCCCATTTTTTTGAGGTGTCTTGTGTTTGACGAATGCGGCCTCCAGCGGTAGACTGGTCCCAATCATATTGGCGATGGAGTCCGCCATCAACCGCTGGAACAGGCTGATGACTCCTACTGCGTGACCTGCGTGGTGGGATTCCTTCGAGACGTAACAGACAAGCGCTCACCTCCGGGTGGGCGTTTTTGGTTCACAAGCGTTGGGCGCAGGCATAAAGGATCGGACGATGCAGCAG
>JAIOHO010000294.1 GCA_019912905.1 Anaerolineae bacterium | reverse complement strand
TCCTGGCGGCCTTCCTGACGCTGTACAACGCGGTCGATCTGATCGTGGCGTCGTCGCTGCGCGTGCGTCATATCACCGGGCTGGCGCTGGATGAGCAGCTGGTGCCGTTTCTGCGTGTGGCCTTCAAAATCGTGATCATCGCCCTGGCGGTGGTCGTCCTGCTGCAAGAGTGGGAGTATGACGTCAGCGGGTTGATCGCCGGTCTGGGGCTGGGCGGGCTGGCTTTCTCGCTGGCCGCGCAGGATACCGTTTCCAACCTGTTCGCCTTTACAACCATCGTCAGCGACCGTCCTTTTGTGGTCGGCGAGTTCATCGTCACGCCCCAGGTCGAAGGCATCGTCGAGCAGGTAGGTGTGCGCAATGTCCGCATCCGCCGCCTGGATCAGGCCTTCGTCACCATTCCCAACTCCAAGCTGACCGATGGCCCGGTGACCAACTGGTCCCGGCTGCAAAAGCGCTGGGTGAATTTCACGTTGGGCGTCACTTACAGCACCACCAGCAGCGACATGCGTGTGCTGCTGCACCGCATCCGCGAAATGCTGCTGACCGTCGAAAAAGTCGATAGCAATTCCATCGTGGTTCTGTTCACTGACTTTGGCGACAGCGCGCTCAACATCCTGGTCCGCTGCTACATCTATGAGCCGGATTGGGTCAAATTCAACGAGATCAAACAGGATATCAACCTGCAAATCATGGACATCGTGGCCGACCTGGGCCTCAGCATCGCCTTCCCCAGCCGGTCGCTGTACATCGAAAATCTGTCGATGCTCGACGACGGGCAGGGCGTGCGCATGCAGCCGGAACTGCGCGAGAACAAGCCGGAAGCGCTGCCCAAAGAGGAGTCCAACCGCGCTCTGTACCCGGGAGCCTCCGCCGGAGACGCGGACGACGGCGACGGTGACGATCGCTGACCTGACCCGGCTTCTTACTGGCAGGCGTCCCACGCCCCTACAGCCAGCCAAAAGCCATTACAACCTTGATTACAGAGATGTTTGTGGCGTAACCTCCTGAAACAAACTATATTTTAACCATTGCGATCACAGCAGGAGGTTGAGGTGGGGGTCATCAAACGGCTGGTGCGTCGGGGACAGGCAGCCGACATGAACTCCGACGCAGATGCGCAGGCCAGCAGCCAGGAACCGATTTCCCATGCGCTGGTGCTGCCGGATCAGTATTTTCTGGATTGGTACGCTGCCGCCGAACCGTACACCCAGGCCTTTCCACGCGTGGCCGTCGTGCGCTCCCCGGCGGGCAACGATCTGAATCGCTACCGCAACATCACGGCAGTCGAAGCGCCCAATGTCTGGATGAATGACGATGCGCTGGCTCACATCCGGCGCGTCTACCGCAGCGTCGTGCGCGTCGATACCATCCGCGCCACCACCCCGAACCAGCTTGAAAAAATCCTGATTCAGCGCATCGACCGGGACGACCGCTACGGCGAAACACAGAATGCCGACGATCACCTCGACGACGGCTTCATCCTCAGTTGGCCCGCCGATGCCCTGCCCGCCCGCATCACCCTGCCGTTTAATGCCGATGGCGGCGATGGCAGCCCCAACGAAGGACTTGACCTGGTTGCGCCGCCTGGGACGACCATTCGCGCGCCGCTCTCCGGCACAGTCGCAGTGGTCGCACGCGTGCCGACCGACCTCGGCTACGGCGCGTATATCCAGATCAGCACCATCCATCACGGGGTGCATTACCTGGTCACGCTGGCCTATCTCGCCCGGATCACGGTCCAGGCTGGTCAGAGTGTGCGGTCCGGGGACCCGGTCGCCGTCGCCAACGGGGATGGCATCCGCCTGGTGGTGCAGTCGCCCGGTCGCGGACTATCTGGCTACATCCTGCCGCACGTCATCGACCCGACCGACCTGATCTACTGGAACACGCTGCGGGTGCGCCCGACCGGAAACGGCCTGAGGGTGCGCCGCCGCCCCGGAACGAAGTTCGAGATCGTGACCGAGGTGTCCGTCAGCGACGACCTGGAAACGCTGGAAACGCACGGACGGACCCTGGCAAAAGTCGGGCAAAAGGGCCAGTGGCTGAACGTGCGCACCCCCAATGGCAGAACCGGCTATTCGGCGGCCTGGCTGCTGCAAGCCATTGCGCCCGAACTGATCGACCAGGCCCGCTTGACCGGCGTGAACCTCGATGCCATGCACCCGCTGGGGAGACCTGCGCCCTCCCGTCTGGGCGGCATCGGCTGGGTGCGGCTGAATTACAATGTATCCTTCAACCCGGCTAACCGCACGTATGGCAACACCGACCTGATCCAGGCGTACAGCCGCTACCGGCCTCTCATCGAACAGTATGCCCGCGCAGGCTGCCGTGTGATGATCGTCTTCACCCATCAGACCTATGGCGAAGGCGCGGGATTCAACTGGAATCAGATGGATGGCGGCCAGTGGCTGGCGCTCACCGCGCGCTTTGTCGAGATGATCCGCGAGATCGCCCGTTCTTACGCCGGGCAAAATCTGGTGCAGGCTTATCAGATCTGGAACGAACAGGACGCCCTGCCGGGACTCGTATCCGCTGTGTCGATGCTGCCGGGCGATTACGCCTTCCTGCTGGGAGAGAGCATCCGGGCGATTCGCAGCGTCGATCCGCGCGTGACCATCCTGACCGGGGGGCATAACAGCGGGCCGGGCCGGGGAGTCGAGTATGCCCGCGCCGTGCTGCGCTCGCTGCCACCGGGCGCACAGGTGGATGGCATCGCCTTTCATCCCTATGGCCGGGGCACCGATCCCGGTTCACCGTATGCGCCGTTTGGTCTCATCGACGAGGAGATCGACGGCTATCACGCGCTGCTGCCGGGCCGTCCGGTGTGGATCACCGAATGGGGTGTGCTCGATCACCCCACCGACCCGCCGCAGTCTGTGGCGAATTACGCGGCGGAGATGGTCCGCTGGGTTCGGCTGCGCTATCCGGGACAGGTCGCCGCCATGATCTGGTTTGCCTGGGCGCAGGGGATGCACAATGCCTACGGTCTGATTGGGGCCGATGACCGCCCGATTCAGCCGCTCTATAACGAGTTTCTCAGGCTGTAACGAAAGTCGTCAGTTTTCAGTCATCAGTCTAGATTCCGACCAAAATATCCCAAGTTTGGGATATTTTCGACACAAAATTGGGTTAAAACGAAGGAATCGTTGAATCCAAAGGTCGAACGCTGGCTGCTCTCGACTCTCGCTGATGACTGGCGACTGCCAACTGAAAACTGTCAACGCTCAACTCACCGGTAGCGTGATTCGCCCGGCGGTGCCCACATATCCGGGTCCGGCCCCAGCAGCGCTTTCAGCGGGTCCGTGATTTCCGTCAGCCGCATCACCACGTCCTCCGACAGAATCAGGTCCCCGGCCTGGGCGTTCGACTGCATCTGGCGGGCATTGCGTGCCCCGGCCACCACCGACGTCACCGCCGGTTGAGCCAGCAGCCAGGCCAGCGCCACATGCTCCATCGGATGGCCGATTTCATCGCAGACCGCCTGAATCGCATGGATGGCGGCGAAGGTTTCCGCCTCGAAACCCGCTCCGCCGTGCCGCGACAGCGGGGTACGCTGGCTGGAATAATGCCGCGTGCGGGCGCGATCCACCGGCACGTCATCTGCCGATTGGAACTTGCCGGTCAGCAGACCCTGCATCAGCGGGCTGTAGGGCAGGATGCTGATCTGATTCTCGACGCACACCGGTTGGATGTCGAACTCGACCGCACGCCACAGCAGGCTGTACGGCACCTGATTGGAGTCGAAGCGTCCGGCGGCCAGCATCTCCGGCTGATCCACCTTGCCGAAGTTGGACACCCCGATATGGCGGATTTTCCCGGCGGCGCGCAGGTCTTCCAACGTGCGCATGATCTCGTCGAAGGGGACTTCGCGGCTGGGCCAATGCACCTGATACAGGTCGATATAATCCGTCTGGAGGTGGCGCAGGCTGCGCTCACAGGCTTCCCGAAGTTTCACGGGGGACAGGTTGCTCTCGCTCACCTTGGAGGCGATGATGACCTCACTGCGGCGGCCTGCCAGCACGCGCGCCAGCAGCTGCTCGGAATAGCCGCTGCCGTAGCCCTCGGCAGTATCGAAGAAATTCACGCCAACATCCAGCGCCGCCTGAATCGTCGCCAGCGAGTCGGCTTCATCCTGATCGCCCCAGTTGAAGCCGCCGATGATCGCCCAGCAGCCCATCGCCACGACGGATACGGATAAGTCGGTCTGGCCGATTGTGCGAGTTTGCATGATGCGGTTCCTTGCGTGCAGTGGTCGAAGAACCGCATTCTACCGCACCAGCGGCGCTCAGCGCGACAATTTATTCAGCCAATCCTGCACCGGCTTCAGCAGGGTTTCTTCTTTGTCCTCGGGGTCTTCGCCCAATCGTTTGAGCGGTTTGCGCTCACGCTGCGGTTCGCGGGTCTGGACCTGGGGCACGCCCCACAGCCGCACGCTGCAATCACCAGAGTCGCCCGCCGTTTCGCTGCGCAGCATGGCCCCCGCGCTCGACGACCCGCTGCCGGATGCCAGCAGAGTTCCATCTGGATTGAAGGCCACATACCACACCGGGTCGCTGTGCCCTTTCAGCACGTGCAGTTTCTCGGCGCTGGCCGCCTCCCACAGGCCGACCGTCGGGAAATTGCTGTGGCAGCCCGCAATCAACTGACCATCCGGGCTGAAGGTCAACTGGCGCTCGTTCAGGTCGTGGACAACGCGCTCGTCTTCCAGGCTGAAGACTTTGCCATCCACCGCTAGCAGGGCTCCATCGGGACTGAAAGCCAGGTTTTTCTCGCGGTTGGCGGGCAGGACGCCGCGCTGTGCTCCACTGGCGACATCCCACAGGCATACCTGGCGGGGTTGATCGCCCGTGCCCCAACTGATCGTCGCCAGGGTCCCGGCGTCCGGGCTGAGGGCCAGGGCGCGAACCGGCGCAGGGTGATCGAACTTGCCCACCAGACGCCGCGTCGTCAGGCTGCCGATGCGCACCTGTCCATCCGCTCCACCGGTCGCCAGCCAGGAGCCATCGGCGTTAAATGCCAGGCAGGTCGTCCCGCCTGCGTGCCCCTTGAGCATCCCCTGCTGTTCGCCCGTAGCCGCATCCAGAAAAATCACGTCGCGGCTGGCGACCGCCAGCACCTGGCCGCCCGGGTTGAACGTCATGGCCTGCGTGGGCAGCGCCCGCTCCCACAGCAGCTTCCGGCTCTGGACATCCCACAGGTGAAGTTCATCGTAAGTGGAACCCGCCAGCCACATTCCATCCGGGCTAAACGCAATCCACTGAACTGGCCCGGCCAGATTACCGCCCATGCGGGCCATCTCGACCGCTTGCGCGGCGTTCTGAGGGGTCAGGGTGACCGTCGCTACATAC
>JAIOHO010000293.1 GCA_019912905.1 Anaerolineae bacterium | reverse complement strand
GCAGATTCCGCTGCCGGGTAGGGGATAAACGCCGCGCCGGTCGATTCCATTTTGGCGCGGATCGGCTCGGTGGTGACACAGACGAACTGCTCGCCGCGCTGCACCAGGTCGGCGATGACCGGAGTCGTCGGGTTGATGTGGCCGGTCGCCGGGATATTGAAGAAAAGCGCCTTGCTCACGGGTTCTCCTCCTCGCTGGGCGCACAGGGCGTCATTCGAGTGTACATCAGAATGGCATCATGGCGGGCCGCCGATTTCTTGGCTGGGGCCGGGAGTTCGACTATCATTGTCACCATTCGTCTAGCCACAGCATCCAGGTAAGGTGACCTCATGGAGTCCAGAGAAATCATCCTCGATCATATCCATCAGCAAGATGAGCAGCTATCGTATATCGCCAGGGAAATCTGGGATCATCCCCAGATTGCACTGCGGGAGACGTTTGCTTCGGACCTGCTGGCGCAGGAACTGGAAGCCAACGGCTTTTCACTCGAACGCGGCGTCGGGCAGATGCCGACTGCGTTTGTGGCGACCTGGGGCGAAGGCCAGCCGATCATCGGCTTTCTGGGGGAATATGACGCCCTGCCGGGTCTTTCGCAGAAAGTCGGCACCGAGAAAGATCCCGTCGAGATGGGCGGTCCCGGTCATGGCTGCGGCCATAATCTGTATGGGACTGCCTGCCTGGGCGCGGTGCTGGCCCTTCAGGAAGCCATGCAGCAGAATCGCATTCCCGGAACGATCCGCTTCTACGGCTGCCCGGCAGAGGAAACGCTGGTCGGGAAGACGTTTATGGCGCGGGCCGGGGTGTTTGATGACCTCGATGCCGCCCTGACGTGGCATCCCGGCAGCACCAACATCGTCTGGAACGGGTCGTCGCTCGCCATGAACTCCTTCAAAGTCAACTTTCACGGGTTTTCCACGCATGCGGCTGCGGAGCCGGAGCTGGGCCGCAGCGCCCTGGATGGCGTCATGCTGATGGACGTCGGCGTGAATTACCTGCGGGAGCATGTCATCCCGGAGGCCCGGATTCACAGCGTCATCACCAGCGGCGGTCAGGCCCCGAATGTCGTCCCGGCCTATGCCCAGGTGTGGTATTTCGTGCGCGCACCGCGCCGCGATCAACTTAATGAGATTTATGCCCGGATGCTCGACATTGCCCAGGGCGCGGCCCTGATGAGCGGGACCACCCATGACATCGAAT
>JAIOHO010000292.1 GCA_019912905.1 Anaerolineae bacterium | reverse complement strand
ACATGGGCCAGTCCTTTTACTGGAATCGCCCGGTCAACACGCTGGTGGGCGAACGCATCGGCGTGACCATGCTGATTTCCCTCCTGACGCTCATCGTGACCTATGGTTTTGCCATTCCGATGGGCATCCTGTCGGCCATGCGCCAGCACAGCATCATCGACTACATCCTGACCGTCTTCGGCTTTATCGGGCTGGCGACGCCCAATTTCCTGCTGGCATTGATTCTGCTGTGGGTCGGCATCCAGCACCTGGGCATGGGCGGCGGCGGCCTGTTCTCGCCTGAATTTCAGGATGCCTCCTGGAGTCTGGCCCGTTTCTGGGATTTCCTCAAACATGTCTGGCTGCCGGTGATCATCATTGGCACGTCAGGCATCGCCGAGATTATGCGCGTGATGCGCGCCACGACGCTGGACGAACTGGGCAAGCCGTATGTCGAAGCGGCCCGCTCGAAGGGGTTGAAAGAGGGGCATCTGGTGCGCAAGTACCCGGTGCGCGTGGCCCTGAACCCTATTTTAAGCACTATCGGCTGGCAGCTTCCGGTGATTATTTCCGGTTCGGTGATCGTCGCTTCGGTGCTGGGCCTGCCGACCACCGGCCCGCTGCTGTGGTCGGCGCTGACCACCCAGGATATGTTCCTGGCGGCCAGCATCCTCATGATTCTCAGTTTTCTGACCGTGTTGGGCACGCTGCTGTCCGATATTCTGCTGGCCTGGATCGACCCGCGCATCCGGTACAGCGGACAGGAGGCGTAACCGATGACCTCTGATTCCACGCGCATCCCGCCGCCCTACGACGAACCGGGCCTGATGGACCTCGCGCTCGAAGAAGAAGTGCTCAATGTCCTGTCGCCGCGCCAGTTGATGATCCGGCGCTTTCTTCAGAGCCGCCTGGCGGTGGTGGGCATGATCATCCTGCTGGTGCTGTACCTGAGCGTGATTTTTGCGGATTTTGTCGCGCCCTACGATCCGACGCACCGCTTCAGTAAATTCATCCACACGCCGCCGCGCGCCATCCGCGTCATCGACGAAGCTGGCAACTGGCATCTGCCGTTTGTCTACGGCCTGAAAAGCGACGTGGACCGGGTCAACTTCAAGCGGATTTTTGTCGAAGACCCGGAACAACGCTATTCGATTCAGTTGTTCGTGCACGGCGACCCCTATAAGCTGTGGGGGTTGATCGAAACCGACCTGCACCTGTATGGCGTGCCGGGTGAACGCCCGGAGGACATCGGGCCGCTGTATATCCTGGGGGCTGACCACTTCGGGCGCGACCTGTTCAGCCGCATCGTCATCGGCGGTCGCATTTCCCTGACCATCGGTCTGGTCGGCATCGCCATCAGCCTGCTGGTGGGCCTGCTGCTCGGCGGGCTTTCCGGCCTGTATGGGGGCACCCTCGACATCATCATCCAGCGTATCATCGAGTTTATTCGCTCGATGCCCACGATTCCGCTGTGGATGGCGCTGGCGGCGTCGCTGCCGCCCGATCTGCCCCAGGCGCAGATGTATTTCGGCATCACCATCATCCTGTCTTTTGTGGGCTGGACGACGCTGGCGCGGGTCATTCGCGGCAAGTTCCTGTCGCTGCGCAGCGAGGACTTCGTACTGGCGGCGCGGCAGGCCGGGGCCAGCGAAATGTACCTGATCCGGTCGCATCTGATCCCTTCGTTTATGAGTTACATCC
>JAIOHO010000291.1 GCA_019912905.1 Anaerolineae bacterium | reverse complement strand
AGATTACGCAAAGCAAAAGCGCCCATAAACAGGATGCGCAGCCGGAAATCGAGCCGCAGCATAAACCCTTCCGGCTCGAAGATGCTGATGTGATGGATTTGCAGCGACATCTCGGCAATCAGGCGACCCAGAGCGTACTGGGGATTCAGCGCAAAGCGACCAGCGCGCTCCCCTCACTGCCGGGTGTGGTCCAGACCAAGATGACGGTCAATGAGCCGGGCGACCAGTACGAGCAGGAGGCCGATCAGGTTGCACACGAAGTCATGACAATGCCCGACTCGCTTCAGCGGGAAGGGATGCCGGAGGAAGAAGAACTTCAGGCCAAGCGCCTCCAGCGGCAAGAGATGCCCGAAGAAGAGGAGCTGGCGATGAAGTCCATCCAGCGGCAGGATATGCCAGAAGAGGAAGAAGAACTTCAGGCCAAGCACCTCCAGCGGGCGGGCGAAGAGGAAGAACTGGCGATGAAGCCCATTCAGCGCGAGGGGATGGAAGAAGAAGAACTGGCGATGAAGCCCGTTCAGCGCGAGGGGATGGAAGAAGAAGAATTGGCGATGAAACCCATCCAGCGCCAGGAAGGTCTGGAGGAAGAAGAACTGGCCCAGGCCAAGCACATCTCCAGCATCCAGCGTGACAGCGGCGCTGCCGTGCCGCCGGTGACTGAGGACATGGAATCGCAGATTGCCAGCTCCAAGGGCAGCGGCCAGCCGATCCCCGATGACACACGCAGCTTTCTCGAACCGCGTTTCGGGCAGGACTTCGACGATGTGCGCATCCACACCGGCGCGGAATCGAATGACCTTAACAACAGCCTTCAGGCACGGGCTTTCACCACGGGCAGCGACATTTTCTTCCGGGATGGCGATTACAACCCGAACAGCGATGGTGGGCGCGAACTGCTGGCCCACGAGCTGACTCATGTGGTCCAGCAAGGTGGCAGCAGCGAGTTAAAGACGAAAAAGGACGAGGACTAGTCACCTGCCTGGCGGCGTTCGTCGGCTGCTGAATCGAGGGGAAGGGAATTCTCATATCCCTGCCAATCGAACAGGAGCAGCGGCCTATCGGGGCTGACGCACAAGGCATCCAGGGTCTTATCTTCCTGTGTGTACTGGCCTGCCCGACACCATTCTGTTCGGCCAGCCAGCCGGAAGCGTGGGCCGTTATCCTGACAGACCGTGTGAATTTGAGATGGAATACGGAGTGCTGAGTTCCGGTAACCGCCGCGCCTGGGGTCGGTGCTCGGCATTTTTCACGCACATTAATGGTACAATCGAATAACCTGAATTATGGACAGCATTTTTGGAGCGTAGCGGTGGCGACAATCGGCCAGCAAATCGATCATTACCGCATCGAGCGCCTGCTGGGTGAAGGCGGCATGGGCGGTGTTTATCTGGCGAAAGACCTGAACTTGCAGCGTGACATCGCGCTGAAGGTGATGAACGACCAGTTCGCTACCCAGAAACAATTTCAACTGCGGTTTATCCAGGAAGCGCGCGCGGCAGGCGATCTCAAACACGATAATATCGTCCTGATTTACGACTGTGACCTGAAAGACGGCCAGTTGTTTATCGCGATGGAATACATCAAGGGCGGCAGTCTGCGCGAGTATATGCAGCAGCAGACGCAGAGCGGCAATCATGTCGATCTTGACACCACGGTAGAAATGGTACGCCAGTTGGCGAGCGCACTGCATTACGCCCATCAGCGGCAGATGATCCACCGTGACATCAAGCCGGATAACGTGCTGCTTAAGGAGATCGAAGGCGCGGATGGACCCAAAAAACTGCGGCCTGTCCTGACCGATTTCGGCCTGGCGAAGCTGACCCAGGGTGCCATGCTCGACACGGCACTGGATGAAGCGATGGGCACGCCGGAATACATGTCGCCCGAACAGTGTACCAACCAGAAGGTCGATGGCCGCAGCGATATTTATGCGTTAGGCATCCTGCTGTTCGAGATGGTCACGGGTCAGGTTCCGTTTCCCTTCCGCAACATGCACGACGCCATCCGCGATCATACCCAGTCGCCGGTCCCCAGTATCCGCAAGCTGCGCGACATTGACGTGGAACTGGAAAATATTATCCTGACCTGCCTGGAAAAAGATCCGAAGGATCGCTATCAGACCGCCAGCGAATTGGCTCGCGAACTGGAACAGTTTCAGAATCGCCCGGTCGGGGGTGATGCGCTGATGGGGACGCAGTTGGTCGAAGAGGAGCTGCCCCAGTCTGCCGTTTATGCCGGACCCGTGAACATCCTGATTAAAGATGGAGGGCGTGAGGAAAGCCGCTATTTCGATCAGGACAGCATCACGATCGGGCGGCATGACGATCAGAACCTGAAACTGGTCGGTGATAAGCGGGTCTCGCGGCGTCATGCACGCATCACCCGATCCGCCGAGGCGGGTTACCAGATTATCGACCTGGGGTCCGGCAATGGTACGCAGGTCAATGATGAGACGTTGGCGGCGCACGTGCCGACGGCACTGCCCTTAGGCGCGGTGGTGGAGATCGGCCCGTGTACCCTGCGGCTGGATAAAGCGGACGCCCGTGCGGCGGCCCAGTACGACGACCCCCTGATGACCCGGTTGGACGATCTGCCCGCTGCACCGCCGGTCATGCCGTCTGCTGCGGCGGCCCCGCCACCGCCACCACCGACCCGCGCATCGTCGGCCTATGAAACCGGTCAGTACCCGGCGGTCCAGCCCCCAGC
>JAIOHO010000290.1 GCA_019912905.1 Anaerolineae bacterium | reverse complement strand
GTATATTCGTCCAGTGATTGATGACATAAATGTTTACGCTTTCGTCGCAGAATTTCCAAGTGACCGTCGTTTGGACTTCTTCTTCGGTCGCTTATATGACCGACTCTTCCTACAGAAACTAGGCAAACTCACGGAACTATGCCAGCAGCTAGAAACAGTGGTTGGCGAACTTGATGCCGCGTTTGAGGTCAATCAAAATGTGGCGTATGTGAAAGATGGTGCTATTTTTCCTGTTAGTGATGGTGAGCAAGCAGCAGTGAGCAGACTGACCCAAGAGTTTAGGAGCCTACATTCCATCTGGCGACAATGGCTCGACTTAGTAATTGGAACCGATTAAGGACGGGGTACTGAAGACATGGCAACCTATCAAGTGAAAGATGTACTTGAAACGCTTTTTCGAGATGCTCTCACCGTCATGGAGGTACTCTGCAAGAAAAATAATGGTGAGTTCACGTCGCAGCAGTTCCTCAAGCATGTGGCACAGCAGAACCAAGGAATCTATATCGAATTATTGAACCGCTGCCTGGAACATCCCTCCGCCTCCCCATTTAATGCCGCACACCAGCATATCGGCAATAAATTAAGCGAAATTGCTCAGAAGGCAGGGTATGACGGCCCGCACGATGAGGGGCGCACTGAAACCGATATTTTCGACAATCCCACCGGGCGGATTGTCTATCGCAAGGTAACATGACCGTGTACCATCCACCAGACTATATCGACAACACGATTGATGAACGCACGCTGATGACCGTACTCAATGCCCTGCTGACCGATTGGGGCGAGCAGGAACTGGATGTCGCCAGCGGCTTCTTTGAGCCAGCGGTCTGGCCGATGCTGGGCGAGGCGCTGTCCAGGCTGGCAGTGTTCCGGCTGCTGTTGGGCCGTCCGCCGGAACTTGAGAACCCGGACGACGATGCTGGTCTGGTCGATCTTCGCCGTTTTTACCGGGAGCGCCTGCGTGAAGATTTGGAGCAGCTTCCGCTCAATCGGGATTACGCCCGTCTGGTCGATGAACTCACCACATTCCTGCGGCAGGATCATGTCGCTGTGCGCTTTTACAATGGGGCGTTCCTCCATGCCAAAGCGTATATTACGCGCAATGCCGCGATTGTCGGCAGCAGCAATTTCACACCCTCCGGCATGACCCGTCGTGCAGAGCTAAACCTTGTCCAACAGACACAGGCGGTGATCCGTGATCTGCGCGACAACTGGTTTGAAAGTATGTGGGCGGATTCAACGGATCAAAAGCAAGAACTCATCAACACCCTTCTGGAGAGCAAATTCAGCGGGGCGAAATGGACACCCCATGATGTGTTCATTAAAGTGCTGTACGAGTATTTCAAAGATCGCATCGTACCGGAGGCGATAGAGGCGCGCCTCGGTGTGGAGTTGGCGAGCTTTCAGCAGGAAGGTCTGCGCGAGTCCATCCGCTTGATTGACCGGCACGGCGGCGTGATCGTCAGTGATGCCGTTGGCCTCGGTAAGACTTATATCGGCATGGGGCTGCTGGAACACTACGTCCTGGGCAAACGTCGCAAGGGACACATCCCTAAAGGTCTTGTCATCTGCCCGGCCCAGCTTCGTGATCTGGTGTGGGAGCCGAAGCTCAACGAGTATGGAATCAAAGCCGAAATTATTTCACAGGAGGCTGTCAGCCGCGAGAGTTTCCCCTGGCGTGATTACAACCAGTTCGATGTCATTCTGGTGGATGAGAGCCACAACTTCCGTAATCCGGGTACGGGACGTTATCAGAACCTGATGAAACTGCTGGCAACCGGCAAACCGGATAAGATCGTCATCCTGATGACCGCTACGCCAATCAACAACTCCATCTGGGATTTGTATCATCAGGTGTCGTTCATCACCCGGCAGCAGGATGGCTTCTTGCGTGAATATGGCATCCGCAATCTGCGCGGCTTTTTCGGGGAGGTACAAAAAGGCAGCGCCGACATCTTCACCTTGCTGGAACAGGTCATGGTGCGCCGCAGCCGACAGGATGTGAAGCAGCGTCAAGCCGCCGGTGAAGAAATCCGACTGCCCGGTAAAGGTCTTATCCACTTCCCGGAGCGCCATTTATACAGCGTCGATTATGACCTTGAGACGACTTACGACGGCTTCTATGAGAAGATTGTAGCCCGTCTCGAAAATCTGGCGCTGATCAGTTTCAACATTGAAGAATTTCGCAAAGCGGAAGAGGGCGATGAAGAAGTGAGGCGCGTTCGCCAGTATTCGTCGGCGCTCATCGGTATCCTCAAGACGCTTTACCTCAAGCGGCTGGAAAGCTCCCTGACAGCCTTTGAGGTCAGTATCCGCCGCCAGCAGGAATTTCAAGAACGTTTCTATGATTTGCTTGTCAATCATGAACGCCTGCTGGACTCTGCCACTAACCGCCGCTTGCTAGCATTGCAAGCGCTCGAAGATGACAGCGCGCAGGATGACATTGATGCGATCATCGACGCGCTTCCCGAAGCTGACATCCGCGAATATGACCTGAGAGCCATCCGACGCGAACTTGAGCGCGATATGGGCGCACTGGACAGCATTCTGGAGATGGTTGAATTGGCACAGCGCCTCGATGACGAGAGCAAACGCGACACGAAGTTGGCCCAGGTCAAAGGGCTGCTGGGTGGGGACTTGCGCGGACAGAAGGTGTTGATCTTTTCGTACTATCGCGACACGGCAGAATATGTCCACCGGGCGTTGTGCGACGACACGGCATGGCAATCTGCTTGGGAGCGTCCGCCAGTGATCGAGCTTATTCACGGCGGCACAGATGGTCCGCGCCGCGAAAGGCTCGTCCGGCGCTTCGCGCCTGTTGCGAACACCGTTGAAGGCGAAGCCGCCGCGATCAGCGAAGCTGAACCGGAAATCGACATCCTGATCTCCACCGATGTCCTTAGCGAAGGGCAAAATCTGCAAGACGCAGGCGTAATGATTAATTACGACCTTCACTGGACGCCGATCAGAATGATTCAACGTGCAGGACGCATTGACCGACTCGGAACACCCTTTGAGGAATTGGCGATTTACAACTGCTTCCCGCAGACCGGACTTGAGAGCTTGCTCGGCCTGGTAGAACGCTTGCAGGATCGCATCCGCGATATTGACCGGACGGTAGGGTTGGATGCGAGCGTGCTGGGCGAAGTCATAAGCACACGGTCGTTGGAGCAGCTGCGGCGTCTGCGCGAAGGCGATGCAAGCGTCATGGAGGAGCTTGAGCGCGACGATGAGTTGGTTTCCACCGATGAGATGCGTCTGCCGTTGATGCTTTATCTGCAACAAGTCGGCATGGATCGCATCCGCAGCATTCCAAGCGGTATTGGCTCAGGCATTGGCAAATCCCTCCGGCCTTCGGGGGTGTTCTTCGCATTTCAAACAAGGGATCGGCACTTCTGGCGGCTGTACATGAATGATAGGGAGGTTATCACCGATAAGCGGCGGTTGTTCCGCTATCTGCACACGGATATTCAAGAGCCGCGTGTTATGCCCGCCGATTTCGAAGTATATAATCTACTGGAAAAAGCAACGAATGATGTCTTGAAGGAAATCAATACCGCGCTTCGCGCTCAGCGTGTCCCGCCAAAGATGGGCGCTATCAACCTGGAGTTGTCATCATGGCTTGTCCAAACCACCATATTCGACGGCGGACTTTCTGAAGAAGATACTGCCCGAATGCAAGAGCTACGGGAGCGTGTTCAGCGTGTTATCCAGGGTGTATCCTTGGAGCCGTTCAGACGTGACAAGGTGTTGAAAGCTATCCGCGAAGATTATCGACAAACGCAGAGCCAGCAGGTGCTTATTGAAGCACTCGACGAATTCTTCATTGAGAATGAACTCTACCGCGATGTGCCGAAGGTCCGCACCGCGTTGGAACAGATTCAAGCGGAAGACCTAACGCTGATTGCTTACGAGGTGTATGGTTGAGCGATCTAAAATTTGATGTGATCGATAAGTGAATTCATTCTGTGCCAAAATGGATGGAGACGAGAATAGGTGCTTACTCTGAGACATGTAATTTTGCGTCTTAGGACTGGAGTTTCGCTGCCCACTTTCTGAAGTATTTCATTATTTGTCACACCACACCTGCCATAATTGAAGGAGCAGTCATTATGGCAGGCGCAACCCATGTCCAACAAATCCATCCGCCGCAGCCTCTCCATGACACCAGAGATGGCGGGTCGGCTCAACCAAATTGCCAGCACCAAACCTCGTAATGTCACCGAAGCAAACCTCATCCGCGAGGCGATTCGGCGTTATCTGGACGAGCAGGAAGACCTCACCAGCAGTCGCAAGCACTTTCAGCGCTCATTCCGTGAACGCATCGACTATCTGGAAGAAGCCGTTACCTTCCAACTCAACGTATTGATCTATCTACTGGCGACGGATGAAACCCATCTACGTGACGCGATCATTGCCGCTAAACAGGACGGCGAAACACTACTTGCCCAGATGAAAGCCGTCCGCGACTTGAGGGAGTCGGGCGATTGAGCAAGGCGATCATCGTGGTGGACTTCGCATACAAGGGACCAAAGCGCAAAGGTCATGGCACAGGTCGCAAAGGATTGAGTTCCACACTCAAGTACCTACAATATCGTGACAAAACGCAGAACCAACTCGCCCAGAACCGTGATTACGAACGTTGGCAGGATCGCGGGATGGGTCTGCACTGGCGCGACATCCTCCAACACAGCGATGCATTGCAGAGCCAGCATGTTCTGGCATGGACATGGATTGTTTCGCCTGCCCCTGACCTGATGGCGCTTGTACCAGAAGACCAACGCCGCGAACTGGTCTGTGATCTCACTGAACGTGTTGTCGAGGATTATTATCTGGAGCGCGGTTTTGCCATCCCTGAATACAGCTACATCCTGCATGACCGCCAGACCGAGGCCGAAGGTAAACAGCAGCTTCACACCCATGTCGTCTTACCGGGAACTGCGCCATCGATTGCAGAACGCCTGCCGGTCTACAACAACAAAGAACGCGGACACGACGCGCTCTTCCGTGACATTGCTACTCGCCACTTTGAAGCGGCGCTGGATGACATCGTTGGTCCCAAATGGCGTTTATACCGTGAACAAGAAGCAGAGATAACTCCAGACTTGAACGATCTTGATGATTGGTTCCCACGCAGATAGGAGCATGACCATGATTTATCTGAAACCGCAAACAGCCATCGGCAGCTTTGCGCTGATGACATTATTGCTGGCTGGCACTGCCATTGGACGGGTGCTTGGAGTCAGTTTCGACGAAGCGCTCTACCTCACGGTTGTTGTTCTAATTGGCATCACATGGGTAATCAACCGTTTTCGGCTGCGACAGCCAGCGAACAACGCGAAACAGAGGAAT
>JAIOHO010000289.1 GCA_019912905.1 Anaerolineae bacterium | reverse complement strand
AGTAAATGATCCACCGCCAAAGGCGGTGGCTTTGGGCGATTGCACCTGGAAGGTGCGCGCTTGCCTATCCTGATCTACTCAAACAACCGCTTCTGCTGCGCTTCGTCTTGCCTTTCCTTCGCTTCTTGCCACTGCACGTATTTGCGGATTTTCTCTTCGTCCAACCCCACCGTGCTTACACAATAACCTCTCGACCACAAATGTCCACCCCAGTAGCGTCGCCGGAGTTGCTCATATCGGTTGAACACGCGAATGGCAAGCTTCCCTTTCAGATAGCCCATGACATTCGATACGGCGTACTTCGGCGGTATGCTCACCACCACGTGAATGTGATCCGCTTGCACATTCGCTTCGATCACCTCCACCCCTTCCTTGTGACTGCACAGGCTGTAAATCTCCCGCTCCACATAGACGGCAATCTCATCCCGCAGCACCCGATACCGATATTTTGGACAGAACACGATGTGATACTTGCATTCATACAGTGAATGCGATAGCTTCCTGAATTGACGGGGCACTATGCTCCTCCTTGAAGTTCGCACCTTCCAGGGAGGTTTATAGTACCCCTTCCTACGGTTTAACCTTTGTCTCAGACCACTATCATAGATAGTGGGTTTCTTATTGTACTAAACGACAGTGACCCTGGTGGCGGCAGTCTCGATCTTGCGCTTGCGCCAACCTGGCAGTGTCAACCATTGTCTCAAGCGTAATGAGCGATTCTGAAGAACGCTTGCGCATCCTGCTGTTTTCCGCATGATGACCAACTTTTTATATTCAATCAGAGGGAGTGTTTCCCATCGGGACAGGCGACTGGCGAATGCCTCGCACCTGCCCCGACTGGCGGTATTACGCTTCAGGAGTCTTGCCATCCAGCACGGCCTGCACCCGTCCGGTTTGCTCTGGGGTCAGCGTCGAGCGCAAAACTGTGCCGCCGTAGCCGCGAAACTGATCAGCGACATAGGCAGGATCGGCGCGACGGACCAGGACAAAGATCGCAGAGTCACCCATCTGAACCATGCCTCCCACCTCGTAAATAAAATCCTCCGAGATGCCTACAGTGTCCCGCCACCAGGCCACATCAAGTGCACCACTGGCCGCCCCGATAGCGCCGCCGCCCAGTGTGCCCGCTGCGACTGCGCCTGCTGCAACGGCAGCGCTCACCCCCGCAGTGAAGGGGATGGCAAGGGTCAGCCCGATCAGGGAACCCCACAAACCACCCCAGGCTGCACCTTCGCCAGTGGTCACGTAGCTCTGGTCAACGCGCAGTTTGCCGCTGTAGTCGCGGTACACCGCGACCGCATCGCGCAGATCAATCACCCAATCCTCATGCAATTCGCTTAGCTGATTGAGTACCTGTGAAGCCCGATACATGTCTTTCTTGAAACCGACAACGATTAGGTTGGACATCTTAACCTCCTATATGGTGTATGTCCTGCTTGAATAGTGTGATATGTTGTACTCGCTTCACGGTGGCTGTGTATCCATCCTCAGCCGGGTTAGAACCAAAGGGGCGGGAAAGAAGCGAGGCGCTTGCTTAAGGCAACCGGTCAACCCGTCCGTATCCTTGACCGATCCTTCCGATTTGTTAATCTGCAACATCAACCAGCCGTCACCTCGGCTCACAACAGCCCGCAATTTCAGGCCGTTGTGAGCATTGGTCGATTGGGTTCAAGATTGATGCACAGGGCGATGTTCAGGCTGTAGCCCGTTATCTGTGCCAGCCAGGTTGCGCAGCCGGAACGCCAGCACCACCAGCATCACGCCATAGGCAACTGCATAGACGCCGATCATCCACAGGACGGCCAGCGCCCCTGGGATAGGCTGCGCGATGAGCAACATGCCGAAGCCGACTGAGAGAATGCCATCCAGAACCAGCAGCCACTCGCCTTCGATTTCTTTGCGGAACTGGATGGCGTAGATCACCTCAGAAATACCGGTGAAGATGGCCCAGGCCACTATGACGTAGAACAGGCTGACGGTGGTGATCCCCGGCCAGATGAAGGTCACAATGCCAGCCGCGATGCTGACCAGACCGGTGAGCAGCATCAGCCACCAGTTGGAATCGTTCTTGCGATTCTTGAAGGCAAGGATGCTGAGAATGAAGCCGTCCACCAGCGCATAGCCGCCGAACAGCACGACGAGTACGACGAGGGTGATTCCCGG
>JAIOHO010000288.1 GCA_019912905.1 Anaerolineae bacterium | reverse complement strand
GAGCGCTATGCCGAGTGGATCGCCAATAACATCGTGGATAACATCTTTGCGGGCTTTCGCGGCATCAAGAGTGTGATCCTGGTCGGGGGTGGGGCGCTGCTGGTGGAGGACTACCTGCACGAGTGGTACGGCGACAAGCTGCTGAACCGCAAGAAGCAGGCGGCGACGCGCAAGATCCACCCGGTCGACTTCAACGCCGTCGGCGGTTTACGCTTTGCGCTGCGGCGAATTAAAGCGGGTAGTCCGGCATCATAGAGAGCTTGGTCGCAACCTGATCTCATCAGAACGACGCTGCCGGTGCCACCCGATCAGTTTCCGTACCGGTTCCCTTACGAGCTTTGTGAGGGCCTTTGAGCCGCGCGGCCCGGCATCTGGCAAGTGTCAGACCTCGGCTATCCAGCGCTGGATGGGGTAGTGGTCTCACGACTGCAACGGCCTTTGTACCGGCGGCGGTGGCCGGCACGTAAGGCAAGGCCATCGACCATCTGCGTCAGAGAGGATTCGGCTGGCGTCGTGGACTCGGTGCGAATTACCTTGTCGTTCGCGGACAGGGAAACCAGCGTTCGTTCTTCTCAATTTCCGAGCGATCACTCGCAGCATCCCAATCCCTATGGCCGCGCCGTCATAAACTTCGTAATAGAACCGGTACGGAAACCGTGAGCGACTCCTGTGGCAGCACCCACGTGATTTTTTGGTTGCGGTCAAGCCCATTCGAGGGACCGTTCGACGATTGGGAAAACACCGAACGCGCCTCAACTCCGAAAGAGTCCATTGGCGCAAAGCAGTAGGCGAAGGAATGGCCCAAACAATCTGGATCAAATGATCATCACGAACCGCCGTACATCCGCTCCCAGAAGTTCTGGCGCTTGATCTCCGTGAAGCGAGTCGGGTGAACGGCGAAGCACGTGCCGCTCGTGTAGACCAATAACCGCTCGCCGCGCTTCTGCTTCAGATAGGCTGCCACCTCCTTCAGCAGGTAATCGTCGCGTGGCTCGAAACGACCTTTGACTTCGACCCAGACTTTCAGGTCGGGCAGATAGAAATCGACCAGGTAGTTGCCCTCGCCAAGTCGCTCCACCTCGTAACGCCAGCGGATGCCGCGTGACTCCAACTCGGAGGCGAACCGAATCTCCAACTGCGACCGGAATTGCACGCCCTTGAAGATGCCAGGGACTGCGCCAGGCCGCCGACCCGCGCCGGTCGATGGGGCAGGGGCGTTCGGATCAGCTTGTCTGGCTTTGGCATGCGCGATGGCACGATCCCGCTTCAGGGCTTCGCGCATTCGTTGGTCCCCGGCCTTGTTGAACTGGGTGATGGCGGCATTATCATGCACCTGGGTTCGGAAGCCGAGGTATCGCCATTCCTTGAACTTCGGATGGGGCGCATCCGCGTTGAGGAGCAGGAGACAGGTATCGACCAGGGCATGAAGCCGGTCCAGGTAGCGGCGCTGGTCCTCATTGCTGACCGCGATTTGAAACGGAAGTGGAGTCTCGGTGTCCTGGTAAGGGGCTTTGGAAGGCAACAATATTTTGAGATTCCGACGTTGCGGGTAGCGGCTCGGTCGCTGTTTGGGGTGTTCAAAATACAAGACGCAATTGCGGAACGTATTGGTGACAATTAGGGCGGAGGTTTTGGCGAGTTTGATCGGATGCTGCTGAAGGTCGAGTTCTTTGCAGGTGATGTACATGATCGCGTCGGTCATTTCACCGACCAGAGTCGCGATTTTCAGGATGTGCTTCCGGCAATCCGCAATGTTCAGGGCTTCGTCGGGAAACTCGAAGGTGGCCTTGCAGCCATAAGCGGGCCGGGCATCCTCGATAGGTAAATCGCTGTAGAAGAAAGTCAGCTTCATGAGGCGCGTCGGCTTTCCATGTCAGGCGGCAGAACCGTAGATGCTTTTTCCATCACCGCTATACGACTCAAACACATGCTGGTAGAGCAACTCGCATTTCTCGTCGTAAACCTCTTTGGAATAGCGCTCCGGCAGCTGATCGAGGATCAGGCGGATACTCTGCCGAACCGCCTCGCGGGTTTGTTGGCGTTTGCGCCAATCCAGTACCAGCTTTTCGCGCTTCAAGGTTTCCAGGAGTTCCTTCGCGGTCCGTTTGACGGCTTCGCGTTCATTCTGGGTAAGCGCAATATCAGGGCGCGTGAGCAGATCGAAAACCGCCAGTTCTTCTTCGGTCAACTGCTCCGCAATGCCGCGCTTTTCTTCGGCGCTGAGTTCATCCACAAACGATAGCAGGTTCTGGAAGGTGACTTCGATGTTCAACGCGCCGGAGTTGTACCCATCAATCATCCGCTGGAAGGTATCCAGGTAATTCATACGGGTGCGATTGTACCGGACCATCTGCTGCAACCGGCGGTTGATCGCGCTGCGCAGGCGTTCGACCGCGGTGCGTTGGTGGCCGCGCGCAAAGCGTTCTTTGAGGGCCTCGAAATCAATCCGGCTCAGATCAATGTAGCGGCTGGTGTCGGTGACCGCTGCTTCGATGACATACTGCTCAGCGACAATCGATTGGTCGAGCAGGTCGGTAACCTCACTTTCAATCTCCGAAATATCGGGGTTCTCGGTTTCTTCCAGAATGGTCTGTGCAATCACATTCAACAATCGGCGGCGCGCATCGAACTGAACAGCATCCCGATCCGGCAGGCAGGATTTGTAAAGCCGGTTCAGATCGTTGACATAGGCGAAGAACCGTCGAACGGTCTGCTCGTCCACCAGAGCATCGACGGCATCGTATTTGAGTTTTTCACGATCCAGGACGTCCTGGGTGTGAAGGATCGTGTCAAGATCCACACCGCGCTCGACGCAGAACGCGGTGATTTCGGCGACCAGTTCGCGCAGCTGCTGGATCAACTTGCGCTTGTCCTGAACCGGCATTTCGCCTTCCTGAACCCCGCCACCGGAGCCAGAGCCGTAGATCGCCAGGGCGCGTTCAAGCTCTCGAAACACCCCGAGGTAATCGACAATCATGCCGTTGCGCTTGTCGCGAAAGACCCGATTGGCCCGGGCAATGGTCTGCATCAGTGTATGATTGCGCATGGGTTTG
The DNA here is from genome assembly GCA_019912905.1 of Anaerolineae bacterium. Classification (GTDB taxonomy): domain Bacteria; phylum Chloroflexota; class Anaerolineae; order Aggregatilineales; family Phototrophicaceae. The sequence goes on along the minus strand of JAIOHO010000288.1, from coordinate 1,094 downwards.
TCGAGATAGATAGTCGAGCAAGCCGGGGCGTCAAAGCCGGTCATCCACATGGCGCAGACGAATACGATGCGGAACGGATTGGTTGGCGCTTTGAACTTCGTCGCCAGGTCTTCGTGAACTATTCGCTCACGGTGGGGGAGGATGTCCAGTCCTTTGCGACGGAAATCATCCACTTCATTCTGGGCCTGGGAGATCACGACGGCCATGTCGGTCTGCTGCATGTAGACGATCTGCTGTCGAAGGTGTTCAGCCCGTTCGGTATCCTGGCAGGTGGACAACTCGGCTTCCAGGTGCTGGCGGTAGACCTGCCAGTGATGCTGAACCCGGTCATACATGCGCACGGCGGTCACCTTGTCGATGCAGACGACCATCGCCTTGCTGTTGTACTCGCGGCCCTCGAAGCCGCGCGCCATAAAGTGTTCCACGATGTCCTCGGCGATGGTGTCCAGGCGATTTTCACGGGTAATCAGGTGATATTCGCGGCTGAACTCGCGCTCCAGCTTTTCTTCGGCAGTGTCATCGAGCATGGCCTGATCGAGCAGGGCGTCCATGTCCGTGTTGAGGTCATCGTTTGTAAGTTGAAGCTGCGGGATGCGATTTTCGTAGTAGAGTGGGACCGTCGCGCCGTCATCGACCGATTGTTTGAAGTTGTAGATGCTGACGTAATCGCCGAAGACCTGGCGGGTCTTCTCTTCGCCCATCATCAGCGGCGTGCCGGTGAAGCCGATAAAGGCGGCGTGGGGTAAGGCGGCGCGCATGTTGGCGGCGAAGAGGTCGTATTGGCTGCGATGGGCTTCGTCGGTCATGACAATGATGTCGTCGCGGGTGGACAGCACGGGGTAGGGCTGCCCATCGCGAGTGTGGAACTTCTGGATCAGGGTGAACACAAAGCGATGATCCTCGCGCAGCAGGCGCTTGAGTTCCTCGCCGCTGTCAGCCTGCACATCGCCTTTCCTGCTCTTGGTCTGGGGTACGGCCCCCACGTCGGCGAAGGTTTTGTAAATCTGATCGTCGAGTTCGTCGCGGTCGGTGACGATGACGAATGTCCAGTTGCCCGGCAGCTTGCGGACGATCTTCTGGGCGAAGAAGACCAT
>JAIOHO010000287.1 GCA_019912905.1 Anaerolineae bacterium | reverse complement strand
TCCGTTCGCTAACCACTGGCGAAAAATGCTGCAATACGATCATAATCTCTGTGGGCAACGTAAGCATATGATTCTCCTTGAACAAGAAATCAGCTTACATTGCCCGCCCTTTTTCGTCCACCAAATGGATAAAGTCGAGTTAAAAGAACTGGACTTTTTCGATCTCGTCCTGAAGTGCGCCGAGTGGCTTCTGTGTGTAGATTTGTGTCGTGGTGACGTTGTCATGGCCGAGGATGTTGGCGAGACCAACGAGATCATTGCTGGTCTTCTCAAGATAATTGTAGCTAAATGTGTGGCGCAAGACGTGCGGCGTCACCCCCTCCAACTCGGCCCAGGTCGCATACTTCCCGACGATGCGTCCGATGGCATCCTCCCCTAAGGGACCACGCTGACCTAGAAACAGGTTGCCTTTGCCATTAGGATGCTGATCCAGATAGGCTGCCAGGCGTTGTCTGGCCTCGTGTGGCACCGGCACCTCGCGCTGCTTGCCTCCTTTGGCATGAGCGCCCCACACGACAATCGTCCCCTTGCGCTCCGATAGCTGGACATCCTCCATCTGCAGATGCGCCAGTTCCCCTACGCGCAAGCCGGTATAGAGCAAGGTGTAAATGATCGCCTGATCTCTCGCATCGGCGCGCAATTCTACTTCCTTGAGTAGGCGGCGGACTTCGGCCTGAGACAAGGCCTTGGGGGCCAGCTTCTGCTGGCGCACCAGGGACACATCCTTAATGGCCCGGAAGACGGTCGCATCAACAAACCCCTCTTCCAATCCCCATGAGGCATAGTGTTTGAAGAAGCCCAGGCGCCGGTTGATGGTGCTTGGGGCCAACTGCTGGGTAAGTCCCCAACTGCGATAGTCATTCAAGTCCAGCGCTGTTAAGCGGGTCAGATCGAAGGGTTCGTCACTCGTCTGCTGATACCAGGCTGCAAATTCCCGCCAGTCGGTCTGGTAGGCCGAGATCGTCCGACTACGCCGCCCTCGCTCCTTCAACCATCCCCAGAACTGTTCTGCCCGGTGCCCTTCCGCTTCGGTAATTGCTGTTTGCAAATGGTTTTCTGAACACGTCATGTCTTATCCGACCAGTTTTCTGACCTTTAATTGCTCTAATTCGATGGGTTTCTCATCATTTGATTGCCTAACTGACGGGATAAGTCCACTTATGCGCCCTTGTTATGTTGCGTTACTGTATTGTGCCATTAGCTGAAGCGGGCGGAATCATCAGTCGCCAGTTGCCGATGCTGCCAACTGCTGGCTGGCGTTCTCCACAAAGGCAGAATGCAGGGCTTCATCCTGGAGTAGGGCGGCGATTTCATCGACCACTATCTGGGCCGCAGCTCGCTGCTCAACCGCCTCGTCCGCTCGCCCCAGCGCGTCCAGCGACCTGGCTGCTGCCGCCCACGCCTGCCATAACCAGGGTCGAGCACCCAACGCCTTTGCGCTTGTCTCTGCCTCGTCGAAACACACCAGCGCCTGTTCGTGATCACCCAGGGCAGCATGGACACGTCCTTCCAGAAAATAGGTCTCTGGATAGAGGTACTGAATTCGCTTTTCCTCGACGAAGGCACGCGCCTCGCTGACAAGCCGGAGCGCTTCGTTGACCTGATTGCGATGGAGCGCAACCAGCGCCGAACCGGCCAGAAAGCGCGACCGATTGATGAGGCTCAGCATGGTATCGATGGTTAACCCTTTCTGGAAAAATTCATCGGCCTTATCGTACCTGCCTAATGCCAGCGCGCAAAATCCAATATCGGCCCAGGCTGTACCGCCAGCGATCATCCCCATCAGGTTGTCGAGCAGTTGAGCCGCCTCATCATGACATTCGCCAGCTTGCTGGACAAGATCGGTGCTGATCTCGATATAGGCCGTTCCCAGCGCCGCCAGCGGCATGACAACGACAAAGGGCATCATCTGCGCCAGGGGACGCGCCATCTCTACTGCTTCCTGATAGCGTGCAGTCGCCTGTTCATAGTCGCCCCGCAGCCGGGCGATCTCACCCAGGATGTATACCCCGATCATTGGGTTTGGGTTATCGAGCGCACCGATTCTGCGGCTGATCGCCAGACCCACCTCGACTGACTGCTGCGCCGCCTCGATTTCGCCTTCGCGCAAATGATAGATGACGGCAGGGTACATCAGAATCTCGGCTTCATGCAGCAGATCGCCATTTCGCCTGGAAACTTCGAGGCCCTCTTGAGCTTTTTCCCAGGCTTCATCGAAGCGTGTCATAGTGTTCAGTGCATTGGCGATATGTGCCAGGCCCTTCGCTTCGTTGTCGCCTAGATTGATCTCGCGGGAAATCTGGACTACCTCGCCCATATAGCGGGCCATCCCCTCGAAATCGCCAACCAGTCCGCACATCATGCAGCGGGTATTCGCCGTTTCGGCCAGGCCCACGCGATCATTGTATTGGCGCGCCAGTTGTTCCGCGTTTGCCAGGCGCGGTTGGGCTTCGGGGAACTGGCCCATGCCCAGCGCAACGACCGAGGCCTGTTTGTTGAAGGCGGAGACCTGCATGGGAATGTTGTCGAGTGTGCGGGCTGTGTTCAGCATATCGGTGTAAATATCCAGAGCGCGCTGAGGCTCTCCTGACAATGCGAGCGCGCCGCCCAGCCCTTCATAGATGCGCTGCGCCAGGTCCTGGCCGGGCAAAGTCTTTGACACTGCCAGCGCCTGTTCGTAAAGCTGGATGGCTTCGCGGGTCGAATAGACATGGCTGGCACGGTCGGCAGCTTCGACCAGGTAGGGCAGGGCGCGCTCGGGTTCCCCGGCCTCCAGCCAGTGGCGGGCGAGGTCGCCGACGCGGCTCGGATCGTTTTTCTCCAGGCACTCGGCCACCTGCCGGTGCAGCTCTCGACGGCGGCTCAAGAGGAGTGAGGCGTAGGCGGTTTCCTGCGTCAGCACATGCTTGAACAGAAAGACCTGCTGCGGCACGCGGCTCCGCTCGCGGATCAACTCGCGCTGCTGCAAGACATCGAGCGCGTTTTCCAGCGCGGGCCGAGGGTCATAAATATCGTCCAGAACCATTTTCTGAAACTCGCGGCCTACCACCGAGGCGGCCTGGGCTACATGTTTCGCGTTCTCATCCAGCCGATCCAAACGGGCCGTAATCACCCCCGCCAGCGTGTCGGGCACGGCGATGCGAGCAATCTCATGGGTGGCGCGCCAGTGCGATCCGTCAGGGACGATCAATCGAGCATCGAGCAGGGAGCGAATCACTTCTTCGACAAAAAACGGGTTGCCTTCCGCCTTATCCAGAATAAGCTGGCGTACACTGGCAGGCAGGTCCTCGATTTCCAGCAGGTTGCCAACCAGTATCCGGGAATGATCTTCGTCAAGTGGCTGGAGAGTGATGGTTGTGGAGCGGTGGGCATAGTCGCGGGCGGCCACCTCATGCACATGCCACGCCGGATCCTGGCGCTGGGGCCGCAACACCATGATGAGCATCACCATCGCTTGATTGGTCAGCTTCAACAGGTGCTCGATCAGATCGAGTGAGGTCGGGTCAGCCCAGTGCAGGTCCTCGAAGACGAGTACCAGCGGCTGTTGGCTGGCTAACTGTTCAAACAAGGCGCTGACCGCATCGAACACACGCCCGTGCAATTGGGGTGGTTCGAGAAACCGGACGCGCTCGCTATCGGCGCCAGCCAGTTCGATGCCCAGCAGTGAGGCGATAAACGGCGCGATTTCCGGCGTTCGGTCCGGCGAAATTTGTTCGATGCGCGTTTTGAGGGTGGCATATCGGGCTGCCTGGGTGTCTTCGGGGTCGATGCCAAACAGTTTGCCGAAAAGATCGACAAACGGTGTGTAGGGGGTCGTCGTCTGGAACGAGAGCGAACGCCCTTCGTACCAGACGATGGATGGCCCTGCCTCAGCCGTGACCCGGCGGCGCAGTTCGGCCATCAGGCGCGATTTACCCAGTCCGGCTTCGCCCATTACCGAGGCGATGCTGCCGCGACCTTGTTGTAGTTCTTCCATCTGGGCCAGCAGGAGGTCGAATTCACGGTCGCGGCCTACCATTGGAGAATCCAGCCCCGCGATGCCGCGTACGGAAGCCGGGCGCGGTTTGCCCCGCAGTACACGATACGTCGCCACTGGCTCGCGTTTGCCTTTGACCTCAATTTCCCCCAGCGTCTGGCACTCAAAAAGTGGTGCGATTAATTTGTAGGTCTGTTCCGAAATCTGGATCGTCCCCGGCTCGGCAGTCTGTTCCATACGCGCGGCCAGATTCACCGCGTCGCCCATCGCAGTGTACTCCACGCGCATATCCGACCCGACTTCGCCGACGACCACCAGCCCGGTGTTGATGCCGACCCGCACGTTGAAATCGAGGCCACGCTCACGCTGCATCTGACCCCGAAGGGGGCGGATCGTCTCGATGATACTCAGCCCTGCCCGTGCTGCCCGTTCGGGATCGTCTTCATGGGCAATCGGCGCGCCAAAGAAGGCCAGAATTGCATCACCCATCAGGCGTGCAATGGTGCCTTCATAGCGATAGACCGCTGTAATCATGCGCTCGAAAATCTGGTTGATGATCTCAACCCATTCCTCGGGATCGAGCGTTTCGGCAATGCCGGTTGAGCCTTTAACATCGCAGAAGAGCATAGTCACAATGCGGCGCTCGCCCTCCATGCTGCGATTGGCGCGGGCGGCATCGAGTTTGGCCTGCAATTCTCTGGGCATGTAGCGCTGAAGCTGATCGGTCGAGGTGGTTGCCGGTTTCGCCGGGTTCGCAGCGGCAACCGGGTGGCCGCAATGGGGGCAGAACTTCGCATTTGGCGGCAGTTCAGCGCCACAGTTGGGGCAGTGGGCGGTCAGGGAAACGCCACAATTGAAACAGAATTTTGCCCCATCAGGATTTTCGGTTTCGCAATTTGCGCACTTGACCATGCCTGTCGATGACCCCTCAAAATCACGCCTGTGATTGTCAGCCCACTATGACACATTATACAAACAGAGTTCGCCAACAGTATCGAATTGAGGTTAAGATAGTCAAAAGCGGGGATAGGAATGGGGGTAGAAACGATGAACGCTGACGAGCGCACATCCGACTGGTATGAGCAGGATTCCTTGTGGGAAGGTACAGCCCAGATCATATTCTCGCGCGAGGCCCTGGAGAATGCCCCCCAACAGGTCGCCCAGGTCCTGTCACTGGCGGACCTGGAACCCCCACTTCGTGTTCTGGATATGCCCTGTGGTGTGGGGCGGCATACCCTTGAGTTCGTCCGCCTGGGCTGTGCCGTAACTGGCGTCGATCGTACTGCCTTCTACCTGAAAGAGGCACGGGCGACAGTCCAGGCTGCGGAGGGGGAGGTTGAATGGATTGAGGCTGATATGCGTGCCTTCCAACAACCAGGCGCATTCGACCTGGCGATTAACCTGTTCACCTCATTTGGCTACTTTGAAGACCGCAACGATGACCTGAAGGTTCTGGATAATTTCTATACCTCGCTACGACCAGGCGGGGTACTGGTGATGGATATGATGGGCAAAGAGATTGTGGCTCGTATCTTTATACCCCGCGATTGGGACACTCTGGACGATGGCACCCTCTTGCTGAGAGAGCGCAGCATCCACCAGGACTGGACATGGATCGAAAATTGCTGGATCCTCATCACCAACGGTAACCAGCGCAAGTTTGCCCTGGCGCACCGACTCTATGGTGCATCGGACCTGAAAAATATCCTGGTTCAAGCGGGCTTCACCGGAATCAGGATCTATGGGAGTCTGTCCGGGACACCGTATGACCAGACGGCGCAGCGGCTGGTGGCGGTGGCGCACAAGTCCGAATCTGCTGGCTGAAACTCGAGCACCATTTTGTTTGGACGTCACGTGGACGGTCGGTCAGGGAGGTATCCGCCACCTGGCCCCCCACAAAATGAGTAAATCGGCGGGCTTCCTGGCGGCAATTCCGGTATATCCTAGGAACATAGACTGCCGGAGCGACACCAGAAAAAAGAAGGTAGCAATACCGGAAACTGGTGAAAAACAGCTTCGGTAGTCTTCATTTCAGGCAGAAGACATGGCTGACCTGAAGACCCGAATCGATTCCACAGCCCCGACTTGCTCTCCAGGCCGTAGATTGAATCCAGCCGTACTG
>JAIOHO010000286.1 GCA_019912905.1 Anaerolineae bacterium | reverse complement strand
CAGACAGATGACAAGCCTTGACACTGATTACTATCGTTCAAAAATGGAGAGCAACATGAAGATCACAGACTCGACTCTTATTCGTTGGGCAGGTTTAGCGGCTGTGGCAGCAGGGGTTATTTTCGCGGGCATTCAGCCCATCCATCCACCGGACGTTCTTGCGTCAGTCTCCACCAACGCATGGGCCATCATCACCCCTTTGAAGACGGTTATGGCCTTCCTTTTCCTGCTCGGCATTACGGGGATCTACGCCCGGCAAGTGAACAAGGCCGGTTGGCTGGGTCTGGCCGGTTTTCTCCTTCTTAGCCTGTGTTGGTCGATCCAGTTGGCCTTTATCTTCGCCGAAGCCTTTATCTTACCGCCGTTGGCGACCGTGGCGCCGCAGTTTGTTGAGGGCATCTTGGCGGTCGTCAGTGGGCAGCCCGCCGAGGGTAACCTCGGCGCACTGCCAGCACTGTTTGCGCTAGCCGGAATCCCGTACATGCTCGGCGGCCTGCTGGTTGGCATCGCTACCATCCGCGCCGGCATCCTGTCACGCTGGGCGGCTGGTTTGCTTGCTGTCGCTTCCATCTTGACCCCCCTGGCTGCGCTGCTCCCGCACGCGACCCAGCGGTTAGCGGGGATTCCGGTGGGGTTAGCGATAGCCTGGCTGGGGTATTCGCTCTGGTCTGAACATCGAGCGAAAACTGCGGAACACTTGCCCGAAATGAGCAACTCTCAACTCCGCCAAAGTGGCGCGAAGTAGGGCCGCTGGAAATCCCATGCAGTGGGCAGGTGGCTGCAGCAGTTGCCTGTCCTCCTATCCGAACATGTCACTAATAAAGAAAATATTCCTGCCAACGAACGATCAGGCAGGCTAAAAAAGGAGATCACACATGAACACCAATCGGCAAGCTGCAATTCTTGTGGGCATCATGTTTATTTTGGCATCTGCTACGGCAATTCTGGGGTTTCTCTTGTACCAGCCCATTCTGACGGGCCCGGATTATCTCACAAACGGAGCGGAGAACAGCACTCAGGTCGTCCTGGGCGCACTGATGGAACTGGCCCTCGTCGTCACTGCCATCGGCACTGCGATTGGATTATTCCCCATTCTGAGACCCTATGGCGAACGAATTGCACTTGGTCATCTCTGCTTCAGATTTCTGGAAGCTGTGGTGATTAGCGTAGGTATCGTCGCTGTCCTATCGCTCCTGATTTTGAGTAAGGACTTTATGGCAGCAAATGCTGCGAATGCTTCCGCTTATCACGTATCAGGCACTCTGTTACAGGCAGTATATAAGACAACTTCAATGCTTGGCCCGCTTTTCTTGCTGGGAATCAACACCCTGATGTACAGCTATCTGCTCTTCAAGTCCAGACTTGTTCCCCGACCGCTGGCAGTCATGGGGCTTACCGGCGCAACTCTTGTTCTGGTTTATGCCATGCTGGTACTGTTCGGAGTTGTGGTTCACGGTAGCGGCCCAGCTACTATTCTAGCCCTGCCAATCGCCCTCTATGAAATGCTCTTGGCGGTTCGGCTTATCGCAAAAGGCTTCAATCCATCCGCAGTCGCTTTCGGTTCTGCAAAACCGGCATCAAACCCGCTGGTGAATGCGGCATAGCTGTCGGCTTGAAAAGCCAGGGAGGGCGGAAGACCCTCCTAAAACACACGCATTTCACGCGCCATTGATTTTGTATCGTGCGAAATAACAACAGCCTGTCTCAAATAAGGAGAATGTTCAAATGAAAGCCATTATCTACACACAATACGGATCACCCGATGTACTCCAGTCCAAAGATGTCGAAAAACCAGCGCCGAAAGCCAATGAAGTTCTGGTAAAGATTCACACAGCCGCCGCCAACGCTCTGGACTGGCATTTTATGAGGGCTGAACCCTTCCTGGCTCGCTTAGAAAACGGGCTGTTCAAACCGAAAAACACGAAACTCGGTGCTGATTTCGCCGGGACAGTCGAAGCGGTTGGCAGCAGCGTTACCCAGTTTAAGCCGGGGGATGAGGTCGTCGGGAATAATTTCCAGCGCGGTCTCGGAGCTTTCGCCGAGTATATCACTGTGAGCGAAGATGTCCTGGTGCTGAAACCATCCCGCATTTCGTTTGAGGACGCTGCGGCTGCACCGACATCGGCGCTTACCGCGCTGCAAGGGCTGCGCGATAAGGGGCAGATCAAGCCGGGACAGAAGGTGCTGATTAACGGGGCATCCGGTGGCGTGGGTTCTTTTGCCGTCCAGATTGCCAAAGCCTACGGAGCGGAAGTCACGGCTGTGTGCAGCACCCGGAATCTGGACTTGGTGCGCTCGATTGGCGCAGACCATGTGATTGATTACACCCAGGAAGATTTCACCAATAATGGTCAGCAGTATGACCTGATTTACTGCGCCGTCGGCAATCGTTCCGTTTCGGATTACCAGCGCGCGTTGAAGCCTCAGGGCGTTTGCATCATCGCCGGAATTACCAGTCTGCGACTGATGTTCCAACACTTGATTTTAGGGCCGCGCCGGTCGAAGGTTGGCGGTCAGCGCATCGGCCCTTCGGGAACAGTGGAACCCAACCAAAAGGATATGGCTTTCATAATGGAGCTTCTCGAAACCGGCAAAGTTGTCCCCGTCATCGACCGATGCTATCCGCTCAGTGAGACAGCCGAAGCGATCCGGTATCTCGAAACAGGACATGCCAGAGGCAAAGTCATCATCGGGGTAGGGCAATAACAAAACCTGGCTCCTGATCGTATATACCTTATAGTAGTCCAATTCGTGTCATGTCGGGGGAAACTCATGAAAGTCGTTGTCTGGACAGCCTATGGATCGCCTGATGTACTGCAACTCCGTGAAGTGGAAAAACCTGTTCCGAAGGACAATGAAGTTCTCATCAGGATAGATGCGACCACCGTGCCATTAGGCGACTGTGAGATGCGCAGTTTGAACGGCGCACGCTGGTACACACTCCCCGTGCGCGCCTACGTGGGTCTCATAAAACCTCAGCGAATAACGATCCTGGGGATGGAATTAGCCGGGGAGATCGAGTCGGTCGGCCAAGAGGTGACACGCTTCAAAGCAGGCGATCAGGTTTTCGCGCAGACGGGCTTTGTCCGAACAGGGACTTATGCAGAATACATCGCTCTGCCAGAACAACCGGAAGGCGGGGCGATGGCGATCAAACCGGCCAATATGAGCAATGAGGAAGCTGCCGCCGTCCCTGTCGGAGGACTCGAAGCCTTGCACTTTCTGCGACAGGCGAATATTCGCAGCGGGCAAAACGTTCTGATTAACGGCGCGGGTGGAACGATAGGCACGTTTGCCGTACAGCTTGCCCGGTACTTCGGGGCTGAAGTCACTGGGGTGGATAGCACAGGCAAACTGGACATGCTGCGCTCAATTGGCGCGAACCACGTCATTGATTACACTCAGGAAGACTTCACCACAAGCGGCGAGAGCTACGATCTTATTCTGGATGTAATCAGTAAAAGTTCGTTTTCCGGTAGTCTGAAATCTCTCAAGCCCGGTGGATGCTATCTGATCGCTAACCCCGGTCTGTACCAGCGGCTCCGAGGACGATTGACTTCAATCAGCGACGACAGGAAAGTCATATTCGGGACGACATCCCCCAGGGCTGAAGATTTGGTATTCCTCAAAGAACTCATTGAGGTGGGAAAGCTGAAGACGGCCATTGACAGACGTTATTCGTTGGAACAAATCGCCGAGGCGCACCGCTATGTCGAAACAGGACGCAAAAAAGGTCATGTCGTCATCACGGTGGGGCATGATCGACAGCTCTGACGCACCCGCACATGTCTACGCGACAAAGACGTAAGAAATGGTGCGGCATAGTTCTCTGAATGAGACACAGTATCAATAAAAGGTGATGACATGTTAGATGTAGTGATTATTGGCGGCAGCAGCGCCGGATTGAGTGCAGCATTAATCCTGGGACGATCATTGAGGGATGTCGTCGTTATTGACGACCACAAACCCTGCAACCGTTTTTCGCACGCATCGCACGGCTTTCTGACCCGTGACGGCATTTCTCCGTCTGAACTCATCCAGATTGCCTATGATCAACTTGAGCGTTACCCAACTGTTACCCGCAAACCGGCAACCGCTTTGCACATTGAGAAAAACGCGACCGGCTTCGAGATCAGCAGTTCGGATGCCTCCAAACTTCAGGCACGCATCGTGTTACTCGCAACAGGCCTTCACGATGAATTACCTCCGCTGGAGGGTATTGAAGGGCTGTGGGGAAAAAGCGTCTTCCACTGTCCCTACTG
>JAIOHO010000285.1 GCA_019912905.1 Anaerolineae bacterium | reverse complement strand
GTCCATCGAACTGACGCAGGCAACTTTCCGCGATCTGGTCCTCATCAGTGCGATTCCGGCGTTTCTGGCGGTGATCGTCCTGGCGATTGGCGCGCGGGAAATCCGCACGAGCAGCGCGAAACCATCCCTGGGACTGAAAGGGTCGTTTCGTGCCCTCAGCGGGGATTTTAAGTTCTTCCTGCTGGTGATTGCGGTGTTTACCCTGGGCAATTCGTCCGACGCCTTTCTGGTGCTGCGCGCGCAGGAACGCGGCCTGAACGTCGCCGGGGTCATCGCCATGTTGATCACCTTCAACCTGATCTACGCCGCAGCCTCCGGGCCGTTGGGCGCGTGGTCGGACCGCATCGGGCGCAAAAAGCTGATCATCGGCGGCTGGCTGGTCTACGGCGTGATTTACCTGGGCTTCGCTGCCGCCAGTACTGGCTGGCAGATCTGGATGGTGTATGCCCTCTACGGCCTGTATTATGCAGCGGTGGAGGGCACCGCCAAAGCGTTCGTCGCCGATCTGATTCCGGCGGAGCAGCGCGGCACGGCTTACGGCATCTACAACGCGGTCGTCGGGTTGATGGCTTTCCCGGCCAGTCTGCTGGCGGGCATCCTGTGGCAGAGTCTGGGCGCGGGCGCGCCGTTCCTGGCCGGGGCAGTCCTGGCGCTGGCGGCGGGCGCGCTGCTGATGAGACATCGCCCTCAGCCGTCCGCAGCTTAAGCCCTGGCCGCTGGACCTGTGACCGCGACACCCATCGAAAAATCGGATTGTCCTTGTCCGGGCTTGCCCGCCGATTCAGACTGAATCGTAGGGGAATTCCGAGAAATTGTTTCGGAAGGCGCTTTAATTCGTCGCCAAGTTCGTCTAACATAAGCAAGACCGCGCGACTAAATGGCTAAAGGAATCCACCATGCGCATCACTGTCGGACTGGCGCAGATCTACCCAAAACTGGGCGATGTCGCCGCCAACCTGGAAAAACATCTCGCGTTCGTCGAACAGGCCGATCAACAGGGCGTCGATCTGCTGGTCTTCCCCGAACTCTCGCTGACCGGCTATTACGTGCAGGACCTCGTGCCGGAAGTCGCCATCCGCACCACGCGCGATGACGCCACTTTCCGCGCCCTGCTGGACGCCAGTATGCAAACCGATATTGCGTTCGGCTTCGTCCATGCCGACAAACGCCAGCGCTTCTACATCGCCCAGGCGTACCTTTCGCAGGGCGAATGTCTGCACGTGCATCACAAAATCTACCTGCCGACTTACGGCATGTTCGATGATGGCCGCTACTTCGACCAGGGAACCGAGATTCGCGCCTTCGATACGCGCTTCGGGCGCTTCGGCATGCTGATCTGTGAGGATTTCTGGCATATGTCCGCGCCGTATGTGCTGTGGATGGATGGGGCAGACGTGATGATCTTCGGCAACAGCAGCCCCGGGCGCGGTGTCAGCGCCAGTGAGGGTGGACGGCTGACCGTGGCCCGCTGGGTCGAGCTGATGACCCAGGCGTATGGCAGCACCTTTACCGACTACATCCTCATGTGCAACCGCGTCGGTTACGAAGATGGCCGCAATTTCTGGGGCGGGTCGCTGATCGTCAACCCGGAAGGCGAATTTCTGGAACACGGCTGCTACTTCGAGGAGAAACTCATCACAAATTCCATCGACCTGAATCAGCTGCACCGCACCCGCAGCCGCATGCCCCTGCTGCGCGACGAACGCCCGCAGCTGGTCCAGCGCGAACTGGCACGCATCGTGAGTGAGGACGGCGATTATCGTGAGTGACAAAGGCGCGCTGATTACCAGCCAGGCCGGGATGCGCCTGATCGCCCAGCAGACGCTGCTCAACCGAGGCGATTTCGCACGCCTGCGCGGGTACATCGCGGAGAATTACGCGACCGCCGCGCTGGATTCGCAGCCCGTTCAGGACCGTCTGGAAGACCTTCAGGCGCTGGCAGAACAGGCGGGCAAGCTGCGGGTCTATCAGGTGGTCGGGGCCAGCAAGCATCAGGCCGTCGCCGTGATGGAAGCACAGCGCAGCGATGCTTTTTACATGCTTCAGGTAGCCGTCGAGGAAGATTATCCGCACAAGATCACGGCGTTCATTTTAAGCCCGCTGGAATGAGTATCCGCACAACCTTGAGGCCATGAACATGATGACTCCACTCCCCCAATCCGACCTGCTGCACCGGCTGGACATCAACACCGACCTGACCACGACCATCCTGACCGGCTTTATCCGGGATCAGATCGAAAAAGTCGGCATGAAACGGGCCGTAATGGGCCTGTCCGGGGGCATCGATTCGGCACTGTCGGCCTATTTATCGGCGCGGGCGCTCGGCGCGGACAATGTGCTGGTCGTGCGCATGCCCTACCGCACCTCCGCTCAAGCCAGCCTGGACGACGCCGATGCCGTCATTCGGGACCTGAATCTGCCTAATCTGACCGTCGAGATCACACCGATGGTCGATCCGCTCATCGAGCACTTCCCCGACATGAGCAACGTCCGCAAGGGCAACATCATGGCCCGCCAGCGCATGATCATCCTCTACGATCAATCGGTTGCCTGGGGCGGGCTGGTGATGGGCACCAGCAACAAGACGGAGTTTCTGCTCGGTTATTCGACCATTTATGGCGACAGCGGCGTTGCGCTCCAGCCGATTGCCGACCTGTAC
>JAIOHO010000284.1 GCA_019912905.1 Anaerolineae bacterium | reverse complement strand
CAGATTCTCGTACTTCTATTCTAAGAGGTGATGCTGCAAAATTATCATCCTCATAGATGGTATTTCGTCTACTTAGGTGTGTGAATCGCAAATCATGGTTTGCCTCTTTGATAATGAAGTCAATTTGAACCAACTGAGCTATTTTACGTTCGTACTCTTCATCAGAGGTGTCATCGGGAAAGTATTCTGTATGTAAGTCTTTTGCCAGTTCAGCAGGTATTCTTTCTCCGACAACAGACAGGATTTGTAAATATTTGAAGGTATCGGAGTTATCTCCGAAATAACCTCGTGCAAAGTCAGGTAGTATCCTTGAAATATCTTCAAACTTGGCTTCTTCACGCATCAACCACTGCGTCATCGACCACAAGTTGCCGTGCAATTCAAGCATTTCAGGTGATGTTGTCAGCCAACGTAAAATATCGTATATGTCTTGAGGCACACCAGCCGACAATTTGTAAACAAACCTCTTTAGCTGGTTGTCAAATTGGGGATAAGGTATCAATCGGTCGATAAGTCCGTAGCATTCGGCCTCATCGAGTTCGTCGCAATATATGGTTTGACGTTTCCGATCTTTTAACAGATAAGTGGACACAGAACTCTCAACGACACCAGTAGCTGATCCTACGGCGTACTCTGTTGTTTCTGCAAACGCAAAGATAATCGGAACTGTTGTCTCGGCAAAACGCGAAATGACATACCGCATGAGTTCTAGCTCTCGCGTCGCTTGGAACTCATGTGAGTCATCGACGGCAATTAGAAGTGGCTGCTGTTGAGCTGATTGTTTGAGAACCTCAAATACTGCCTGCCTTACTATGATGTCGGCCTCATCAAACGTAAGGTTTAGTTTCATCGTTTCATGGACAATGTAATGAAGAAGTTTTTCCTCGTACTCATTCTTAATATCTAAACGAGCAATCGATTGTTGAATATCTTTTTCGTCGAATATGTTTGTTTGAAGTAGTTCAACAATAATGCGAGCGACCAAATTTATGCTTCTCTGAACTTGGATGTATATGCAATCATAACTCCGATGTTTTGCTTGCCGGATAAGTTCATGAAGCATGGTTGTCTTGCCGTGACCGCGAGAACCATATATATGTATGATATGTTGACCATCAGATTCTCCTAAACTAACTGCCTGAATTATTTCTATTAATTCCCTAATATGTGTGTCACGAGCAGCGATTACATCTTTTTGTCTCAGAGTCTCGTATTCGAGTGGTTTGCAACTTGTTCCCGTAGGCAACGTAAATATGGTTGGCTCATCTATTTCCTGATACGTCAAATTTGACTTGGAACTGAATTTACAGTCTTCGAATCTCTGGTGGCCGTCAACAGAGTAGGACAGCGAAACGCTCTCGCCTGGCAATAGGTATCGGTCAAGGCTAAATGACTCGACAATTGATTTTTCCCCGATGTCCCCGAATTCTTTGAGTTCTATTTTTTGAGCAATACGAGTTAGCGGAGGATTAGTTATCCGCAAAATGAACTCCGTCTTATCCGGAAGATACCTGAAAAAGCGATTTGCGTTAAGAACAGATGGCTGTGCATCTCCCTGGCAAGTAATTGACTGGACGGGAATATCATCCCAATCGGCTTCCTGACCAGCATATTTGAGGCTACCGAAAAAGCTATGTTTTCCTTTACTCTTAACAAAAAAAGTATAGGTGAACTCCGCATATTCCCCCGGGGGAATTGTCGCTACGAAGCGCAAAGAGGTGCTTCGGGGTGAGTTGTCTTTCTCAGTATCAACAATTACTATTGAGTCCGAACTTTGTTCGGTGTATGTGATTTTTCGGCTCTGACGACCAAGATTCTGGATACTAATTGTTACTACAACGGGTTGTTCCGTCAACAAAACAGGTGGTTTATCAATATATCTGTGTACATCAAACCAAGCCGGAGGGGTTTCTTTCCTAATGTTCTCAAGACGCTGGTCAATTCGACTCAATTCTCTTAGAATCCAGGCATTAGTCTTTCCCTGTAGTGCTCCCTGAAGTTCATTTTGATGCTTTTCAAGCCATTCATCGCGTTCATCATTGAGTTGCTTGACTAATTGTGCAAAAGTCTGACGTGTTAACTTCTGTGGTGTTGGTTCGGCTGAGAATGCCTCTTCAATAACATCGGTTTCCTCCTGCTTCACCGGACTTAGTGCATCCTCAATGAACATACTGTAAGGTTTATCAAAGTACTGTAGACACAACTTTTGCATTAATTGTGAATCTCGCCGGGAGTCGATCTCTTCATCCCGTGTTATGCCGGAACTTTGCCCCTTTGCCCAGAGATGTTTACGGATTCTTGTTATGCATTCAGCAAACTCAGCAATTACTTCATCTGAAATATCTCTGCCCCGCCGAGCAACAATAGAACGCTCGATTCGTTCTAGTGCCCGTCGTTCAATTTGCGACATATCGACTATCAGTGGTTCCCCATCACCTGGACTGCTTACATCGGTCGAACTGGTCGCTTGTCTTTCTCCTGAAAGCGGTGCGTCGATCGGAGATGATGGTGTATGCCCAGAGAATAACGATAAATCATCTTTCCAGGGGTATTCTGTGAATCCTACTGAGATGCCTACATCATCCTCGGATACCGCCCCCTGCTTTGGATACGCAACCATATCTTCATCTACTATCGGAGAGCGAACACTTAACAGCGTTAAGGCTCGGCGCAATCCATAAGCCGCGTAAAGCAACGCATTGATCTGCGACTGCGTATCTGGTTGGAGTTTCCGCATATAGTTAAGGCCTATCGCGGTGATCCCTAGTTGGAAGGCAATCTCAAAGTCTTCTTCTCGATTGTACTTTCTTGAGATAGCATAAATTGGTTGTCTTAGCGTCTTCAGAAGCGCATGTGCATGAATTGCAGCAATCGAACCTGAGATAATCTCACTTTGTAGTTCCCAATCTGTTGCCAAGTATCGAACGTAATCATGCCAACCCTCTGGATCATGTGTGAATATGTGAAGCAATATGTTCAGCTCTAAATAGAGTAAGTCGTAAAAAACACAGACTTCGGGATCAAAACCGGCAAAATCAATTCGCATTGAACTGACAAAGTTCTGAAGACAGATGATGTTCTCAGAGTGTAGATCACCATGAATCGGCCCATTAGGGAAGCTAATCCCACGCGCACCATGCCAATATTCTTCATTCTCTAAATAGGCGACTGGGTTTGGCAACAACAACTTAGAGTCGGCAACGGCAATAAATGGGCGGTATCGGTCAACGTTAATGGTTTGTTCGGCGATATTAGCTACACTACGATTTCCTCTGACCAATGTTCTCAACATGTTTTCGCGTAGTAGGTTGAAGGGTATTAGAGACATTACCGAAGTGTACTCTTGCCATTCACTGTGAATAGTCTCAGATAAGTCGTTTATATATTCAGCAACTCTTCCTGCTTGTTTACGAAGCAGCATCAGTAAAGTGCAGGAGTCTCGCAGCGAACCTTGTGCGATGCTGTATACAATTACCAAGTACGTGCCTTTGGATGTTGTTTCACCATCTTCAAAGGTGAGGCGTTCTTGGTGACTTGCGACAATCTGCGGTATGAAACGAAAATAACCGGCGGCACTATTATGAGCTTCCAGTTCGTTGCTGTTTTTCCGAACTTGGACGATCTTTGCGACATGTAGACCGGAAGTGTGGTCATGGAGTTCATCAGGAGCACTGTTAACATCGATCAACAACACTGGCGCGCCCGAACGACCTTCAGTAAAGTGTGACAGAAGGCTTATTTGGGAGTAGGGAAGTCCACTCAACAGCTTTTCAAACTCAGGATGCAGTTTAATGCCAGAGACATTGTTCAACAGTGTCATATAATATAACCTGATCTAATCCCAGCTTACTGATCTACATTGAGTATAACAAAATATGAAAATTCGGTGTGAAATTTGTGCATGTAATCGAGATAATTTTGGGAGATGTGCATATCTCAGGTGTCTCAACTGGCTCAACCCCATTTTGCTAACCCCGTATCATTATTAATAGGGGTGTGATTTTCTGTAAATTTAGTGGAAATCAGTGTCTCAACCTGTGCCACCTGTGCCAGTTGAGCCAGAAGGCTATTGATGATAGCATCTGCGAAAGGAAGAGACCCTCTGTGTTATAGAGAGTCTCAAGTGTCTCAACTGACACAACATACATACAGGCACTCGTGCCGTCACTCTTGCGGGCTAGGCGTTCCCCGTCTCAGGTGGCTCAAGTGTCACAACCCAAAGATTCGCAGGTGAGCTGCCAGAATCGCACCCTGCCGCCGCGTACCCGCTTCTGTGTGCTGAGATTGTTCGGGCCAGGGATGAGCAGCCCATCTTCCTTCAACTGCATCCCGATGGCCGTCACCGTGAAGCGTAGCGGCTGTACCCGGTTGACCTCCCGATGGGCAATCTCTGGCAATAGGTAGACGAAGTCCTCGTCCTTGTAGCCAACCACCGTCACGCCAGGCGGATACTCACGCGGGTTCTTCATATCGTCGTCGATCACTGCTTGCCCACCGGCGATGAGCTGCCCCAGAATATCGAGAAAGACCTCGCTGGCGCGTTCCTGGCGCAAGGTGCGGACGGTATCGACAATCACATCCTGCCAGACTGGAAGCAGATACTCATCGTCCATCTCTTGGAGGAACTTCGAGAGCAGTTGATAGACCGTCACCAGCACTGCCCAGTTCTTGACCACCCGGTCATTGTTGGACTGCCTGCCAATCTCGGCGGCGAGCTTCGCCTTGTAGCCCTTCACGTTGCTACTGAAGCGATTGGCGATGTCCTCCTTCAGATCGCCACTTTCAAGCTGCTTTGCCACCCATGATGCAAAATGCGCGGTGAAACCAGGCAGATTGTCGCGCAGCCCTTCAGCGTAAACGAGCGCCTGCCCATCCGGGTCGCGCTTCTCCCACGGTGGCACTTCCAGCACCAGCATTCGGGCAATCACCGACATTTCGCCCTCGATGGTCGTTTCGCCAGTGGACAGAATTAATCCGCGACAGGGCTTCTCCTGGCGGACTTTCGCCTCACGAGTCAACCGTCCCCGTCCCATCCCCCGTGAGTAGCTTTGCAGGAAGCGCGTGAAGGTCTTCTCGTCGGCGTAAATGCTCTTGTAGTCATCGACCCAGAAGATGGTATCTGCCAGCGGATAACCGAGCGTTTCAACCGTGTTGATGGTATCACCCCACTGGGCAGGCGGTGTGTCGCGGCTGAACTGTCCATAGAAACTGCTCAACAGCGACGCAATCTCGGATTTACCGCTGCCTGATGTACCGACCAGATGCACAGCGGGTCGGGTGGCAGTTGTTGGGAAGAATCGCTGAAGCACGGGCAGGAGTGCAAACGCAATCAGGCAGGATGCCAGATGCGGCGGCAAGACCTTCGTCACCGCGTCGAACGCCGCCAGACTATCAGTCCAGCTTACTGCTTGCAGACCATAGTCACGCAGGCGGTGATCCAGTTCGACGGATGGCGGTTCAGCCAGTTTGCCTTTCGCTGTGATGCAATCCTGTGGAGAAACATACACCCATCTGCCATCCAGTTCCATCCAGCCCATGAAGTTGTAATGCCTGTGGGTCGGGAACTCGCCGGACAACTGCACAATCGCGGGAACTAGATGTTTCGACATCCCCGCCCGTACCACATATTGCGAGCCAGCATTCGCCCCGATGAAGCGCCTGAGTGCGACATCATCGACAAAGACATCACCCGGTACATCCAATCGCTTGATCGCCTCGCCTCGCCGCAGTTCCAGCGCAGTGTGATGGACTTCCTTGCCATCGTCATCGACCTGGCAGGTCTGATGAAGTGCGGTGGCTGACCAGTCGGCGACGGTCTTCTCCAGCGTGCCGCGATAACTCTCCTTGCGATAGACCATCTTGCCATCGAGCAGGACGTAACTTTCGGTATCAACGTATTCCTGCTGATGCTGGCGAGCGAGATCACGCTTCTTTTCCTTATACAGGCGGTCAATGTCGCTGATCTTCAGTCCATCGCCGCATAAGGCTTTGAGGTGCTGGCGTTCCTCTGCCCACTCCACCGAGTTCAGGTGAATACAAGCTTCCACTGCTTCCACAATCTGCTGTGTGGTCGGGCGTTCTGTCTTCTGCTCAACATGGTACTGCCCTACAAGTTGACCGACTACCTGCCGGGCATGTTCTTTCGGCGCGGCAATGGGTTCGCGCGACGGCTGTCGATAGGCGCTGGCGATGGTGGCGCTGGCTTCCTTCTCCCGTGATGCTTGATTCTCACTGCCATCCCCATCAGCGACATGCCGTGCGACTAACTCCCGTTCGGCATCGCTCTGGCTGTATCCGGCATCCCGAAGCTGGCAGGCGGCGGCGAACAGTTCGGCGTTGCGGCTGCCGTTGCTTGCGCCAGAGGCGAGATAGTCTTCAGTACGCGGCGGTAGTGGATAATGGCCGTTGCCGTTGGTCGAGAACATGGGCGCATGGCGGTTCGGCTGTGGCTTAACCGCCAGCCAATCGAAACTGGTCAGCGCGTAACGCCTATCTGGATACCAGTCCGCTACCTGCACCATCGCGCCGCCACGATCTGGCTTGGTGTTTACACTGTCGGGCAAGCGCATGACGGATGCCACCGACTTCACGTAGCTCTCGTCGCCGTCCAGCGCCGTGAACAAGCCATGCAGGATATGCGCGATGCGCTGCTTGTC
The DNA here is from genome assembly GCA_019912905.1 of Anaerolineae bacterium. Taxonomy (GTDB): domain Bacteria; phylum Chloroflexota; class Anaerolineae; order Aggregatilineales; family Phototrophicaceae. The sequence continues at coordinate 187 of JAIOHO010000284.1, read as the reverse complement.
CTCGTCGCGGTCCAGCATGAACGGTTCATCCAGCAGCCAATAGCCGTGGTCGGGTAGGCATCTGGCGAGCCACCTCAAGGGCGCTTTTCCAGATACCCCCCACCGAACCGGACGTGAATCTTTCAATTCATCCGGCTCTCCAGAGTTTTCAGTTACGCAATCTGGGAGTAGATTGCCCCGCGTGGAT
>JAIOHO010000283.1 GCA_019912905.1 Anaerolineae bacterium | reverse complement strand
GTAGATATCGCTGACACACCTGTACCAAAAAAGTAGACCACACCTGTACGGTCCGTGATCAGGTCGTAATCGTCGAAAGGTGTATCGTTGCTTGATCGGGCATAGAGATAGGGAATCGGCTCCGGCTCCGTCCAAGTCTTCCCGATATCGTCGGAAGTCTGGTAATAAATCGATTCGTCGCTAAGGCCAGAATAGCGCCACACCGCCATCAACGAACCATCAAACAATTCCGTCATCGCTAATTGGATCGGCCCGCGATCATTGAAATTGCCGCCATCGAGAATGATCTGAGAGGACCAGGTTTTGCCTTCATCTTCTGAGTAAGCAAAACGGACGTCATAGGTTTGCTTCTGCCCAACGGTTGCTTGTGTGTCTTCATCCCAATTTACGTAAATACGCCCGCTCTTACCCTGCCAGATATCTGGCTTAATCGATGTAGACAGGGGGGTCTGGGTAAGATTGATGGGTTCACTCCAGGTCTGCCCACCATCCCTCGACTGTTTATAGATCAGGTCGATACAAATGGTGCAGCGCATTTCTTCATATTTCACGGACGCTGTGTCACTAAGAATCACATCAGCAGCACTGACCTCGTGGATAATATCTTTATTATCCACGATCAAGTTCAAGTAATAACCTGTCGTAGATAGACTCCGAACAACCTGCCAAGAACGTGCATTGTCCGCATTGGACGCCGGAGCCTTGGCAACAAAATGTTCATTATTACTGCGATAGGCAGCAATTAATGTGCCTGTACTGGTTACATCGATGGCATTACGTACGGTCACACCCGTGCTGTCGATATAAATTACGTCAAGAGGTTTTGTAAATTCGCCATTCAGTGGTTTCTCCGCATACACCAGCGTATCATTACCATCTGGCGCAACACCATACCATGCCACATGCACGGTCCCGGCACGATCCGCGACCACACTTTGCCACCAACCATCCCCGACATACTGTGGGTTCGTCCACTGCGGCAAAGCGGACTGGCCCTCCACATGAGCGGCTAAAACAAATAAAGAAAGGCCAAACATCGCAACCAGTATGCCTAGTGTCCTCGCCCTGACTACAAACGAATGCCGCATTTGCATAGCTTTTACCCTAATGCCTCACTCACCGTTCTGCACCGCTCGGAGTCGATGGTACATCGCAATTGTCACCCCGGCCCAAAGCCAGGGCCAGATAGTGTAACTGATGCCCGCTTCAGTCTGAATATAGGTGAATGGGGTTACCCAATCACCCAGAGCCATTGTGACCATCGTAACCGGGAAAATGGCAAGCAATGACGTGGTCAGCCCAGCTTCAAAACCGCGTTCCGGACTCGCTCGTTTAGTCTTGAAGGCGGTCCAGCCGATGCTCAGCCACAGGAGCATCCAGGCCGCAAAACCAAAAACGCCTGTCTGACTGTAGATGTCAAAATAATTATTGTGGGTCAGTTGGACACCCGGCGCATAGGCGATCAGATAAAAGTATGGCCCTGTTGGACCCGTTCCAAATAAAAAGTGCTCGTTGTTCACACCCACAAAAAACTCGGCGGCGGCCACGCGTGAATCGCCGGATTCCTGCTGTTCAGCCGCAAAGTCTTTTTGAAGGATGTCCTGATTAGTAAAAATATACGCGCAGAATGCGAGGAAAGCCAGAAGAAAGACTAAACGAGTGCGTAAGAAAAGTACGATGGCGACACCGATTAATAAAGGAAACCAACCGCTCAGCCACGTCATACCAAGACCAACCTGGATTTGAAACCAGAGCGCAATCATACCGGCCAACACGAGTCGTTGAATCCAGCTAAGCTTATCATTGTAAAAAAGCTGTCCGGCTGCGAATATCGAAGCCCAGGCGGGCAGCTGTCCGCTAATGTTGACGATTGGCGGCAGCGGCACATTCAACAAGCGAATCACGGAGATGATCCCGCCGAACACGATAAAGTACCAGATCACCCGTTTGATGGAGGCCAAGGTACGCAGCATATTCCCGTAGAAAAGCATCGCAAAAGGGGAAACGATCATCACCACCCCTGTCACGAGCCGAGGGAGCGCCTTATCCTCCTGGACCCAGCGGGCCGAAGGATCCACATACAAAGAACTCCAGACATAAGAGATAATCACGGCGAATACGAATAAAAGCACGGTCTTGTTCGGCGGCGCTGGCACCACAGACTGAAATGAACGCTGCGCGATGATGAGTTTGAATGCCCAGATCAACAGAATCAACAGCAAAAACAACAAGGTAATCGTCATGTCACGAGGCAGCTTGGGGTTGATAATCGTGGAGATCAGGAGCAGTAGAAAAGCCGAAAGCTCCAGGCTGTGATAGACAAATATGATAACGCCCACACCGGCAACGAGCGCGATCATGACCATCCCGAGTGTCTGTCGAGTACTCAATAGGATGGCCGTGAGGAAAGTAAGGCCCAGCGTGGACACTATCAACCCCAGGCGCATCGTATGGATGAACCGGTGCTCCAATAACTGATATTTCAGCTGGCCCAGGACGCTAAAGGCCATACTGCGCATGG
>JAIOHO010000282.1 GCA_019912905.1 Anaerolineae bacterium | reverse complement strand
GCGCAGGTTTCTCGACCTTGGCGGGTTTGGGCAGGTTCTGATGGGCTTCCGTCGCGCCCATACGGAACAGCTTGGTCCCGCAGACGGCGCATTTGCCCTGTGTGCCCGGCGTGCCTGTTTTTGTATAGACCGGCTCAGCCTGGGTCATTTCCCGTTTCGTCTTGCAGCTTACGCAGTATGCCTGCAATGCTTCGCTCATACAATTCCCCAGTGATCTACAGATACTTGTAGTTCTTGTTGGTCAGCAGCTTATTCACGACTTCCTTCACATCCTGTGTGCGATCTTTGTGGCATAACAGCAGCGCATCGGGGGTTTCTATAATGATGACGTCTTCGATGCCGATGGTGACCGTCAGTTTGTCACTGTACACCAGTGTGTTCTTTGTGTCGATAATGACGTTGACCGGCGATTTGCCTTTGAAATGATTGCCGTTCTTGTCCAGCTTCAGAACTTCGAACAGCGCCCCCCAACTGCCGACATCGTTCCAGCCGATGTCCACCGGGATTACGACGATGTCCTGTGCATGTTCCATGACCGCAAAGTCCAGCGAGATCTTACGGATATTATCCCAGGTGGACTCGAGCGTGTCTTCAAAATGCTCGGTATCCACGACCCGAGCGATTTCCATAAACTGCTCGAACATCTCCGGCTGCTGGCGCTCAAATTCTGCCAGAGCGACCGCCGATTTCCAGATGAACATGCCGGAATTCCAACTATACTCGCCCGATGTGATGAACTCTGCTGCCGTGCGCTCGTCCGGTTTCTCGGTGAACCCCAGGGATTTGTAAGATTGGAACCCATTGACCGCTGCCAGCGGCTCACCCTGCTGAATGTAGCCAAAGCCAGTGGCCGGATAAGTCGGCGCGAGGCCGAGTGTGATGATATGCCCCTGGCAGGCCAGTTCGCCGCCCGCTTGCAGCACATCGCGGAAGCGGTCTTTGCGCGTAATGTGATGGTCCGCCGTCAGGATTGCGACGACGGCCTGGGGGTCGCGCTGATGGATGACCGTCAGGCCCAGGGCCGCTGCCGGCGCGGTATCACGCCCATACGGTTCAATGATGAAATTTTCCGGCGGAATTTCCGGTACATCGTTATGCATCATATCGAAATACATGCGTCCTGTCACGATGTAGATTTGTTCTGGCGTGAATAAGGGCGCAAGCCGCCTGACGCTGACCTTGAACATGGAGTCATCTTCGACCAATGGCAGGAGCTGTTTCGGCGTGTCCTGGCGGCTCATCGGCCACAGGCGTGTGCCTCCCCCTCCGGCCATAATCATCGCGTAGAAGTGTTCCATATTGGCTCCGTTGAGACTTTTACCGTGCGTGTATCAAGCAATATTGCATGGGTCCGACTTTTCGTGCAAGCCCTTTCAGCTCCAGAATGGTCAGGGTACTGGTCACCTGGGCGATCGGCAGCCCGCAGGTGCGCGCCAGGTCATCCACGTGCAGCGGGTCGGCGCTGAGCTGATCCAGAATCTGATTTTCGGTGTCATTGGCTGGGATCATCGATTCGGTTAAGGTCCTGGCTTCGACATGGCTGTAGGCAATACTCAGTTCGTCCAGAATATCTTCAGCCGACATCACCAGCTTTGCCCCTTCCTGAATCAGTCGATTTGAACCCCGGCTGCTGGTGTTGAAGATGTTGCCCGGCACCGCAAAAACTTCGCGACCTTGCTCGGCGGCCATGTCCGCAGTAATCAGTGCGCCGCTGCCTTCGGGTGCTTCGACGACCAGCACCCCCAGGGCGATGCCGCTGATAATCCGATTGCGGCGCGGGAAATTGCGGGCCTCCGGTGCAGTCCCCAGGGGAAACTCGCTGACCAAAGCGCCATTTTCCACAATTTTAGCGGCCAGTTCGCGGTTATCCGCCGGGTAGATGTGATCAACTCCGCTGCCCAGGACCGCCAGCGTTCGCCCACCTGCGCTCAACGCACCCCGGTGAGCCGCAGTGTCAATGCCATGTGCCAGCCCACTGATAATGGTTACCCCCTGATCTGCCAGCGCCGCCGCGATGTTGGATGCGGCTTCCTGGCCGTAATGGGTGGCCTTGCGTGTACCCACCATACTCAACGCATTCTGGTCGATGGGGAGCAGCGAACCCCGCATATAAAGCACCATCGGTGGGTCGGGTACTGCCTTCAGCAGGGGAGGGTACGCTTCGTCGGCCAGGGTGAGGAGCCAGGCACCGGCCCGTTCGATCCGCTCCTGCTCGGCGTCCAGATCAAGGGACACACGCGCACGCAGCAGGTTAGCACGAGGCTGTGGTTCCAAACCGGCCCGTTGTAACTGGGTTTCGCTGGCATGCCATGCGGATGACAGGTCGCCAAACCAATTGAGCAAATGGCTTACTCGCCTGGGACCAATGCCCGATACCAGACTGAAGCCAAGCCAATACGTTGCGTCGCTCACGGAATTTCAAACGTTGACTGATATCTCGCAAACAGCATAGCAAGCGATGCTCTGGCTTGTCAAGCACACAATCTTAAGAGGGGAGCAGCCCATCGGGCAGTCTGACGAGGACAAATCCCTGGTCAATATCGGTTTTGAGGATGGTTTCATCCGTGACGGGGATCAACAGTTCGCCGTAGCGGGCGCTCTCGACGATATACACGTCATTCGCGCCAGTCTCAAGGACTTCGGTGAGCCTGCCTAGTATTTCGCCTTCTGTCGTCCGCACTTCCAGGCCGATTAACTCGAACAGGTAGAATTCCCCTTCTTCAAGGGGCACAGCCTCTTCGATCGCCACCATGACCTTCAACTCCCGCAGACGATCGGCCTGATCGCGATCGTCGATGCCTTTAAGTTTGAGAAGCCCGTAATCCTGATGCCTGCGCATGTGCTGCACGACATAAGGAACTGGTGAATCAGTGGATGCTGATTCACCAATATAGACATTCTCAAGTTTGGCAATGCGTTCCGGGTAGTCGGTGAGAATACGCATGCGTAACTCCCCGCGCACGCCATGTGGCCGCAGGATTTCCCCGAGCAGCAGATAACGCGGTCGGGACATGGACTAGAGAATCTCGAGAATGATTCGCTTGCGGTTGTTCCGGTGAGAATCGGCGACCCGCAGCAGCGCGCGAATCGCATTCGCGACACGGCCATCCTTGCCGATCACACGTCCCACATCTTCCGGCGCAACTTGCAGCTCGAGAATGACCGCTGAGTTGGTCACTCGCCGCCGGACTTTGACCTGTGACGGGTCATTGACCAGACTCTTGGCGATGTAGCCGACCAGGTCTTCCATCGAGGACGACTCATTTCGAGATTGGCTGTACGGAGGCACTATGCTTCAGCCTGTTCCGCAGCGGCCAGTTCCTTGGCTTTCTTTCGGGATTGGCCGGCTGCCGGTGATGGATAACGGGTTTTGGGGCTGACGGGTTCTGCCTGTGCCTGTGCAGCTTCGGCTTCGGCAATCAGCGCTTCGAGAGCCTCACCTTTGCGCAGGCGTTCGTAACGTGCCCATGTGCCGGTGCGAACCAGGATTTTTTTGACGGTGTCGCTGGGCTGCGCACCGGTGTTCAGCCAGTACAGCGCCCGGGCCTCATCCACCACATCAGTGTTGGGGCGCGTGCGCGGGTTGTAGTGACCAATCACTTCGATAAAGCGACCATCGCGCGGGCTGTGCTGGTCGGCGATGATGATACGATAGCTTGGCTGCTTCTTCAGCCCGACACGACGAAGACGAATTCGAACCATTGGTGAAACGCTCCTTCTAAATACGCTCCCATGCATCCTTCAGGATGGAGAGCCACTGTCGCGAAATGTGACATGCCGACAGTTGGGGAAGGGGATAGCCCCTAGCCCAGAAGACCCGGTAAGCCGCCTCGTGGATTGAACCGGCCCCGGCGCAACTGATCCATAAGCTTTTTCATGTCACGGAACTGCTTGATGACCTGATTGACATCACTGACCTGGACCCCGCTGCCGCTGGCGATGCGTTTTTTGCGGCTGGCATCCAGGACCTTCGGATTGGCACGCTCGGCAGGTGTCATCGAACAGATAATCGCCTCGACTTTTTTGAGGCTCTTTTCCATATCTTCCTGGTTGATCTGGTCTTGCAACCGGCTCATGCCAGGGACCATGTTGAGAATCTGTCCGATCGGCCCCATCGTCCGCACTTTACGAAGCTGATCGAGGAAATCTTGCAGCGTAAACTCATTCTTCATGAGCTTCTTTTGCAGTTTCAGGGCCTCGGCTTCGTCAAAGCTGGCTTCGGCCTTTTCGATCAGCGTCATGACATCGCCCATCCCCAGGATGCGTGATGCCAGGCGGTCAGGGTGGAACACCTCGAACCCATCGAGTTTCTCGCCTGTTGCCAGAAACTTGATGGGGACGCCGGTCACAGCTCGCATAGAGATCGCCGCGCCGCCGCGTGCGTCTCCATCGACCTTGGTCAAAATCAACCCGGTGATGCCGACCCGCTCGTTGAACCCCTGGGCAATGTGGACCGCTTCCTGGCCGGTCATCGAGTCGGCCACCAGCAGGATTTCAGCCGGTTTGGTCCGCTCTTTGATCTGCTCCAGCTCGGTCATCAGGTTATCGTTGATTTGCAGACGACCTGCGGTGTCGATGATGACGACCGAAGCATCAATCTCCTGGGCCGCTTTCAGGCCGTGGGCGACGATGTCTACCGGACGCGCACTCGTGCCTTCTTCATAATAGGGCACATTGATCTGCTTTGCCAGGGTGACGAGCTGATCGACGGCAGCCGGGCGCTGCGTGTCCGCGGCGATCATCATCGGCTGGCGTCCATCCCGGCGCAGGTAGGTGGCGAGCTTGGCCGCGGTCGTGGTTTTACCGGCACCCTGCAAGCCTACCAGCATGATCACATGCGGTCGGGTGCTGCCGGAAAAACTGAGACGGCCTGGTTCGCCCAGAGTCTCGATCAGTTCTTCGTGAACGATCTTGACGACCATCTGGCCCGGCTTGAGGCTCTTGATGACCTCCGCGCCGATTGCGCGATCTTTTACGCGTTTGACAAAGTCCTTGACGACTGGCAGCGCGACATCGGCTTCAAGCAGCGCCATGCGGACTTCACGCATGACGACATCGACGTCCTTTTCAGTCAGGCGTCCGGCACTGCCCAGGCGGTCAAAGGTAGCCTGTAAGCGGTTGCTGAGACTTTCAAACATGGATCGTGAGTCTTTCTCATCTGCAAGCGACTGCATTTTACGCTGTGAGCGCTGCATTCGTCAAGGCGCTGCACCACGGAAACCGCTCAATCCCTGGAGACAAAGCGGCGATAGGCACGATTGTGATGCACCAGGGGAATGACCGGATCATCCTGGCGTCCGGTGGCGACGACTTCACCGACGACGATCAGGTGCGTGCCGCCCTCCTGGATACTGTAAATACGGCAGTCAAACCAGCCGATACAGCCCTCCAGAATGGGCGCCCCCGTCTCGGCGGTGAACGTGTTGACATTGTAGAAGCGGTCCGCGCCTTCAGGCAGTTTGGTATAGCCTGCAAACTGCGCCGAAAGCGTTTCCTGATCTGCACTCAGGATCGAAACTGCAAACAATCCGTTTGCCTGGGTATGCTGGGTCGTCCCGGCCTGTTTGTGTAGGCATACCAGAATCAGCGGTGGTTCGAGCGAAATGGATGTAAATGAGCTGGCGGTCATGCCCTGGCGTACTTCACCATTCGACGTGGTTACGACGGTTACGCCGCATGACCAGAGCCGCATGGTTCTACGCATTGCTTCGGAGTCCATGCTAACGACTTTCCCTATCGGTGTGTGTCTGCGGATGACAAGTCGTTCCAGTATAGTGTAAGGCGGCTCATCTTGCATTGGCCGTTTGACCAGTATGGCCGGTCCACAGTAGACTGTCAGGCGGTTGAACTGCACAGGGGAGCGCGGTCTATGCGATGGGCACTAGGCATTGATATTGGCGGCACCCATACCAAGATGGGTCTTGTGAACGAGGTAGGCGAGATCCAGGCATTTCGCCGTATCCCTACAGACGCACGCGGCTCCGACCCACAGCCGTACCTCGACTATCTGATTGCCCAGGCACAGCAGGTGGCGGAAACGGCACCCGAGCGCCTGATCGGGGTTGGCCTTTCGACTCATGGGCACCTGGATGAGGAGCGGCGCGGGCCAATCCTGTGCGAGAATACCCCGGCGTTGAAAGGGGTCGATATGTGGGGGCTGCTCCACACCACGTTTGACTGGCCTGTGGTCGTCAATAACGACCTGACGGCTCATGCGATGGCCGAGTATTTTTACGGCAGCGGGCGCGGGGTGCGGCGGTTTATGGTCCTGGCAATTGGTACGGGCCTGGGGGTGGGCGTCATCGTCAATGGGAAGCCGCTGCGCTACATCGAGGGCACGCCGGGCGATTCGGGCCGCCTCATCCTCGACCCGGAAGGTCCGCCGGATGTGTTGGGGGTGCGCGGCACCGCCGAGGGCTTGTGCGGCGTGCGGGGTATCGAGTATCTTGCGCAGGAGCGCTATGGACATGCGGTTGAAGCCCACGACGTGATCCGGGGTGCGCGCGAAGGAACGGACCCAATTGCACAGGCGATTATGGCTCAGGTGGGCAGTTACCTGGGGTATACGCTGGCGCTGCTCAGCCCGATCTTTCTGCCCAACAAGATTGCCCTGACCGGCGGGACGACCGAAGCCGGTCCGGTCATGCTGGATGCCTGCCGCGAACGCTTTGGGGCGCTGGTCGGGGGTTATCATCAGCGCCTTGCTCATCTGGCCCCGGCCTATTACTCCGATGTGGACATCGTGGTCGGTCAGATGCGCGGGGAAACCGGCGTGGTGGGGGCGGTGGCCGAGTTGTTCAACCCGGATTAGGTGACGACGACCTGGACGCCGAGCGCGCGCAGTTCCTCCACGATTTGCGGATCGGCCTGGCGGTCGGTGACCAGGGTGGTGATGCGGTTGACCGGGGCGACATAGGCGGAAGATGCTTTGCCGAGTTTGGTGTAATCCGCCACAACGATAAGTTCCGAACCCATTTCGAGGATTTTGCGGTCGGTCATGACTTCCGGCAGAAAATCGTTGGTGATGCCAGCTTTCACGCTGAGGGCCTTCACACCGATAATGACTTTATCCATACGCACTTCTTGCAGCGCCTGCTCCGTGATGTGGCCGACCATCGACAATTCTGAGGCGCGCATCATCCCACCCAGGACGACGACGGTGATTCCCTCCGACGAAGCCAGTTCGTGGGCGATATTGACGGCATTGGTGATGACCGTGAGATTCTGACGGTTGGTCAGGTGGCGCACGACATAGGTGGCCGTGGAGCCGGACCCGATGAAGACCGACTCGTTGTCCTTGATCAGTGCGGCGGTGGCCCGGGCGATCCGCTCTTTGTTGGGGCGATTTTGAAACATGCGCTGGATGACAGGAGGTTCCTCCGGCATATCGACCGGGTAGACTGCGCCGCCATGTTCCCGCCGGATGAGACCTTTTTCCGCAAGTTCTTTCAGATCGCGCCGAATGGTGATGTCGCTGACATCAAAATACTCGCTGAGTTCGATCACGGTCGCTTTGCCGTTGTCTCGCACGCGGTTGACGATTATGCGCAAACGCTCATCTTTCAGGGTCATGGCGGCGTCTCTTCTGTAACAGGCTAAGCGTAAGAAATGTACCAATCTTCTTTAGCTTCAATCGGCTGGTAGAAATCAGTCCAGGGACGGCCATGCTGCTGCGCGAGGTTACTCAGGGTCTTCAGTCGTTCGAGGCCCGTCGTTTGCAGGAACTGCTGCCGGTCCGCCGGGGCCATGGCGATACACTCTTTCCAGATCGCTCGTCCGCCCAGGAAACCGCTGGCTCCGCCCTGACAGGCGATGCGAACCTGGCGCTCGAATACTGGAAAATCCACCCCGGCACTGAGGAGCGCCCAGGGAACCTGACAGACCTGGCTGATCGCTTGGCAGGCTGCCTGCCAGTGTGAGTCGTCCTCATCGAAAGCGGCATCGATTGGGAATTCCAGCTTGAGGACGTCGGGACCAAGCGCACTGAGGCGGCGAGCGGTCTCGCACACGACTTCTGGCCGACCTGCTGCAAACTCGGCACTGCTCTTGGACACACTGGTGTCCAGGCTGTACGATACGGGTTCGAGAAACAAAGGCAGATCATGGGCATGGCAGGTTTCACTGATTTCATGCACAAGATTCTCAAT
>JAIOHO010000281.1 GCA_019912905.1 Anaerolineae bacterium | reverse complement strand
TCTTTATTATGAGCATCCAACAGCGATTTTTTCCCGTATTTTGATTCAGAAATGGCGGTAGACACGGGCGATGAACATGGACACCCTCAGTGGACAGACGTTGGGACAATATCAACTCCGTGAATTACTGGGCGTTGGCGGGATGGGAGCCGTCTACCGAGGCTTCCAGCCCAGCCTGGAACGGGAAGTCGCGGTCAAGGTGATTTTCACCCGCTGGGCAGCCCAGAACGAATATCGAGAGCGCTTCATTCGCGAGGCGCGCATGGCAGCCTCGCTGGAGCACGCGCATATTGTTCCGGTATATGATTTCGGCACAGAAAACGACGTCAGCTATGTCATCATGCGCCTGCTGGGGGGCGGTTCGCTGGCCGAGCGCATCCTGCCGACGCGCAAAAATGGCCCGATGCCTCTGCTGGATGTGGCCCATATCACGCGCGACCTGGCAAGTGCGCTCCATTATGCCCACCAGCGCGGCATCATCCACCGCGATATTAAAGCCAGCAACGTCATGTTCGACGACCACGGAACGGTCTTTCTGGTCGACTTCGGCATCGCCAAGCTCGCCAACAGCACCTCACAGCAGCTTACGGATACGGGGGTCAAGATCGGCACGCCCGAATTTATGGCCCCGGAGCAGTGGCTCAATGAAGCGCTGACCCCGGCGGTGGATCAGTATGCGCTGGCAATTCTCACCTACCTGATGCTGACGAGTCACATGCCTTTCAAAGGCGAGCAGGCTTACCAGTTCATGCACAGCCACCTGCACGAATCCCCGACTCCATTGATTCACTGGCGTCATGATTTGCCAGGCAGTTTAATGCCGGTGCTGAATCGAGCCATGGACAAAGACCCTAAAGCACGCTTTGCGGATGTCGAAGCCTTCGCTCAGGCATTCCAGGCCGCCCTGGAACCTCAAGGCGACGGCCCCACCCTGGATCTCAACCTGGGCAACCAGATTGTCGAAACCATCATTCTGCCCGCCGCGCCGGAAGATCAACCCCTCGTTTCCCAGCGCGGTGGCAAACGCCTGGGCCTTATCGCGGCGGTCGCGCTGCTGGTGGCAGCAGTGGGCATCTTCGGCTTTCTGGCCTCTGGCGGCGGCGCGAACACAACCGCCAGCGCCGCCGACGATCAGAATACCGAAATCGCTCAGGTCATCGAATTCAGCCAGACACCGACCGAGGCGCCCACCGCAACGGACACGACAACCGCCAGCCCGACTCCATCCGAGACGCCTACGAATACCCCGTCGGATACGCCAACCCACACACCGACATTCACGGCAGCACCTTCGCAGACGCCGACCCAAACGGCCACGCCCACAAACACCGCGACCGAAATGCCAACCGAGACGTCCACTGCTGCGCCAGAGATGCGGGCGGTTGCATTTGCCAGGAACCCGGCGACCATCAGCCTGCCGGTGACGGCATTGACCGTGGGTGAAAGCCAGGTGATCGACGCGAAAATCGACTGCGCGACCCAGGACTGCCACCGCATCGAGATTACCATTCAGTTTGATCCCACGATTTTGCAGATTCTGGCGGTGGAAGCCGGACCCTATCTGGGCGAGGCGGTCATCACCCGCAGCAATCTGGTCGATAATGCGGCAGGCATGATTCGTCTGGACGCGCAGATCGCGAATGAGACCGGCACAATCGACGAGCCGGTTCTGCTGAGGCTGAATATCGAAGGGCGCAATCCGGGCACGTCACAACTCCTGATTTCCCAGGTGGAAGTTTCCGGCACGAGCGGCGAATCGCAGGCGGTGGTCGGCGTGGATGGCGGGGTGGTCGTCACAGGTGGAAACACCGAGCAGCCCACCTGCCAGTACCGCGTCCAGACCGGGGATACTCTGTCCGGCATTGCGCTGGCGAACGGCGCGACGATGGACGAGATTAACGACCTGAACGAGATTCCTAACCGCAGCATCATCCGCGTCGGCCAGGTGCTGACCATCCCCGCCAGCGACTGCCGCGCGCCGGTTTTCGCCAGCCGCACCTCGAACAGCGGCAGCGAAACGATCGAAGTCTACGACTGCCGTTATATCGGTGGGGATGTATTCGAGTGGTACAGCGCCCGCCGGGACTACGATGCCAACGGTAACCCCGCTGGCGATACGCGCACCGGCGGCCCCTACAGCGGCGCGTGGCGGCCCGGCTGTCCCGCCGGACCTGGCTCCAATACGGGCGGCTCTGGCAGCGGCTCAAATGGTTCGTCAGGCGGTGGCTCGAACACCCCATCCGGTGACAGCGGGGGTTCCAGCGGTGGCGGCTCAGAGGGTGGCGACAGCGGCGGCGGCGGACTGCTGTGCATCCTGGGCCTGTGCTAAGGTGTGGTACAGGGTGGAGCGAATGCAGCGTGTTTATTCGGGGAAGATTGACTGAACTGCCAGTTCAAAACCGGGCAGCACGCTGCCCCCATCGAGGGTATCTTCCACAGTCAGCGTCTTAGGCGCTTGATCGGGGGCATAAACTTCGACCTGCTTTCGGATCGGGTCCACCACCCAGACCACCGTCCCGGCTCGCAGGTAATTCACGATTTTGATACGCAGGTTGGCCGGTTCATCCGTGGGAGACAGCACCTCGACCGCCAGGTCCGGCGGATTGGGGTTATAGGCTTCGTGAGAGGGTCCCGGCTGGCGGGCAAACGAAATAAAGGCCAGGTCGGGGATATAGCGCTCACCGGAGACTATGTAGCCGCCATCTGCGCCGGTAACCCGACCCAGCTTCTTCCGCTTCGCAAAAACGCTCACTTCACCCAGGATACCGGCAGCGATTTCCGACGAGTAATTGTTCGATACCACCTCGACGATCTCCCCCCCGACGAATTCCAGCCGCTTGTCGGCGTTTTCCGGCAGACTGGCGATGTGGTCAAATGCCTCGGTAGTCAATCTTTCCCGCGCAACCATCGCTCATCCTTCGCTGATTTCGCTTTATTGTAACACGTTCTACCATGTGCTCTGTGATTCGCCGCTGTGCTACCCTGCCATAACCGGCACCGGCGGTTTGCCCTGGGGATGCAAACGACCCAGCAGCACGTCCACCGCCGCCTCCAGCATCGGCGTGCTGTCGCCAAAGGTCATAATGACCATGTTCGCGCCCGGCAGCGTGTCGGCATCATAGGGGTCCGCCAGGCACACGAGAATAACCTTATGGGCCAGCCACATCAGTTCGCTGGCAAAGGCTTTATCCTGCGGCCACAGATGGGCGTTACGGGTCGCCAGCACGAGCACATCCGACTCGCGCGCCAGGTGCCGTGCCCGGGCTGCCAGCTCTTCATCGAAACCTTTGGACGGCAGGCTGACCGACTTAATCTGCGGGGCCTGCACTTTGAGCAGGCTCACCAGCGCCGTCGTCGCACCGCTTTCCAGTGCCGGGGTATCCATAAACGAACTGAACTCGACCAGCCCCACATGCTGCCCATCCTCAGGGCGCAGGGGAAAGATCGTGCTGTCCGGCTGATCGAACGCGACCGCCGCTTCCGCCGCCCGGCGCATGACGGCCAGGTGTTCGCGGCTGCGGATGACCTCCAGCGAGGGGCGCGGCTCGACCGGGTAACGTGCGATCATGGTGTCGATGCGCCGCAGCGAGTCGTCGATTTGCGCTTCCAGCAGCCTGCCCTGCTGAACCGCATGGACCAGGGCATCAAAGGCCGCCTGCTGGTACTCCTGCGTATGCGAAAAGAAAATCACATCCTCGCCCGCCAGCACCGCCAGCACCGCCGATTCTGCCGGGCCGTAATGCTGCGCGATGGCATTCATTTCCATGCAGTCGGTACAGGCCACCCCGTCGAAACCCATTTCCTGGCGCAGCAGATCACGCACGACACGCGGCGACAGTGACGACGGATGCTCATGATCGAGGTCCTCAAACTTGACATGGCTGACGAGGACGGACGCGACATCGGCTTCGACAGCCGCCCGAAACGGCACCAGATCGTGCTCCCACAGAAAATCCAGCGAGCCGTGCACGACGGCCAGCTTGACATGGGTATCAATCGGCGTGTTGCCATGACCGGGAAAATGTTTGGCCGTCGCCGCGACCCCGGCCTTCTGAAAGCCGCGTACCTCCGCCACCGCCAGATCACGCACCCGCGGCGTCACGTTGCCCAGCGCGCGCGTGCCAATGACGGCATTATCCGGGTTATGGGCAATATCGACCACCGGGGCCAGCACCCAGGTAATGCCCAGCGCCCGCAGTTCCGTCGCCAGCACAGTCGAAACCTGCTCGGCGATCAGTTCCGAATCGGTTGCGCCGATTGCCATCGCACCGGGGCTTTCGGTAAAGCCTTTGTGCAGCCGCACCACACGCCCGCCTTCCTGGTCGATCGACACCAGAATCGGGCGCGGGGCGGCATCCCGGCAGGTCTGCACCAGTTGGGCGACCTGGGCCGCGTCCTGTATATTCCGCCGGAACAGCACGATCCCGCCGATCTGACCGCGTGCCAGCCAATCCAGCACGTAGTCGGGCGGTTCCAACCCGTCAAAGCCGATGTGCAGCATCCGGCCCACTTTTTCTTGGAGTGTCAGCGCCATAATTGCCTTCTGAGTGTTGGGTAAAGCCTCTTTTACGAATATACAGTATAATCCGCAGCGGTTCACAACGAAAAAAAGCTCACGGAAAGTTCATGACCACCAGCGAATCCCACCTGAAACAGGAAATTCTCGAACAACCCGATGTGCTGCGCCGACTCCTTGCCGAAGAACGCAGCACAATTAGGCGGGTCGCCCAGGCCATCCGCCACTACAACCCGCACTATATCATGCTGGCCGCACGCGGGTCGTCGGATAATGCGGCGCGCTACGGCCAGTATCTGTTCGGCACCGTCAACCGCATGCCGGTCGCCCTGGCAGCCCCTTCGCTCTACACGCTCTACCAGACGCCGCCGCGCATGACCGGATCGCTGGTCATCGCCATTTCACAGTCCGGCCAGTCGCCGGACATTGTCGCCGTCATCGAGGAAGGCCGCCAGCAGGGAGCGCTGACCGTCGCCATCGTCAACGACCCGGATTCACCGCTGGCCCAGGCCGCAGAATACACCATCTGCCTGCATGCCGGTCTCGAACAGAGCGTCGCCGCGACCAAGACCTATACGGCTTCGCTGGCCGCCATCGCCATGCTCAGCGCTGCCATCGCCGAGAGCGACGAGTACCTGCACGCCATCGAAGCGATGCCCGCCGCCGTCGCCCAGGTCACCGCCCAGGCCGATGCCATCATCCGCGCCAGCGAGCGCTACCGCTACATGGAAGCCTGCGTGGTCATCAGCCGGGGCTACAATTACGCTACCGCCTACGAGATCGCCCTCAAGCTCAAGGAACTGACCTACATCCTGGCCGAACCGTATTCGACGGCGGATTTTCAGCACGGGCCGCTGGCACTGGTTGCTAAAGGCTTCCCGGTCCTGTCTGCCGTGTCGCAGGGGCCAATGGTCGAGGAACTGACCGAATTTCTGGCCGAACTCAAGCAGCGCGGCGCGGAACTGGTGATCATCTCGGCGCATGAACCGGCACTGAACCTGGCCCAGACCCCCCTCCGTCTGCCGCCGGACATCCCCGGTTGGCTGTCACCGGTCGTCGCCGTTGTGCCGGGGCAGTTGATGGCCCTGGGGCTGGCAATCGCCAAAGGCTACGACATCGACCAGCCGCGCGGCATCCACAAGGTCACGCTGACGGAGTGAGGATCGTTGCGACACTACTGCCGGACAATAAATCACCTGGCAAGTATCCAAACCTAGTCAGGATTAAAGGAGTCCTGCCAGGGCTTAGGAGCCAGATACAGATTTCAATCGGTGTCGATAGGGTCATACATCACCCGAAAGCCACAGTCGCCGCTCCAGTCAAACGGGTCACTCTCTTTACGAGATGTCGCACGAGCATTACGAAGGAAAAAATCGAGCCAAGAGCCTCCCCGTAACACACGTGGTGTGTCGCCTTCTGGGTCGTTGTCTTCAGGCTCGTGGTACGACCACCGCCACTTTGTCTGGCACCACTCCCACACGTTACCACTCATGTCCAATGCGCCGACCCAAGACATGCCACCTAACTTGCTACCGACAAAAGCAGTCCGCCCACCAGAGTTTTCTTCGTAGATCAGGTTCGCAGCCACAAACTCATTCCCCCAAGGCCATATAAGATTATCTGGCCCACACGCTGAGTATTCCCATTCACTCTCTGACGGCAAACGCATACCCCTCCATGCAGCATATTTCACAGCTTCATGCCAGGTCACCCCAACTATCGGCTGACGTAACTGGTTAAAACGTTCGTTGTTCGCGTTAAGGGAAAGCTGACAGATACCCGCCTTGACGGCTTCATCATATTGCGCATTGGTGACCAGATAGCGCCCAATCCAGAAGGGCTGGTCAACGCAGCATTTGTGTATGGGGTGCTCGTGCCCATGACCATCGTCACTGCCCATCAGGAAGCATCCGGGCGGAACCAAACACATTTCGATGCCGTTGATCACCCGGATAATCGGCGTCCAATCTCGATTGCGCGTCACAGGTTTGATCTGGTTGTAATCGACCGGTGCTTCTTCCAGAGTTAGGATGGGCAAGTCTGTACTCGTCAGGTGGATGAGTGGGGGCATAGCCACCTCAACCTGGGGCGCAGGATCTGATTTTACGATGGGTTCCGGCATTTCCGGGTGACTGGCGGGGGTGATCTCGAATATGGGTCCCAATGCCGACAGCAATCGACGGATTCCGGCATCGTAGTCCGTACGGATGTCGATCCACTGGTAGGTTCCATAACCAAAGGGCACTGCGTCGGTTTCGTCGCCGCGTGCGAGCAGAAGTTGAATCGGCTTATTCAGCTTTTCCGCAAAGACCAGTTCCTGCTCCACCCAGTAGGATTCGACCGCATCCGGCGACAAAATACAGACCAGACATCCGGCTTCCCGAATGGCCTTCTCAATCGCCCGCCGCCACGAGCGCGTGCCCGGTTCGATATGCTCGTCGGTCCAGTGGGGAATGCCTGCCGCATCGAGGCTTTGTTTCACCTGCCGCAGGACATCACTATCTTTGCGGCTGTAACTGATAAACACATGGGATTGGTCGGCCATGATCACCACTCAGACTGTTCAGAAACTATGATCGAGTATACCCCCCAATCCCACAGTCTCGACAAGCCAATCTACCCCACCGGCACGGCCAGCCCCATGCGCGCGTACTGCTCGGCAGGCGCGTCGCTGGCCTGCATCAGTTCTATCATCTGCTGCTTCAGGCGGGCTTCCAGCGCCGGATCGTGCAGTGGATTCTGCTGCCAGGGGTCGGCCTCGACATCGTACAGCAGCGTCTCCATCGGGTGCGTCCCGGACCAACGTTTGCCGGGCACCTTGAGCAGCGGGCAGCCCTTGGTGAAGCGGAACGGCTCGGCCAGGGTCGCGCCTTGCAGTTCTTCGACCGTGAAGCGGGTGCGCATGTGCGTCGCCATCGTGGTGTAGTTGAACAGCGGCTGATTGTCGGGCGTGGCTGGGGCCAGCATATAGACATAGCGCCCATCGGTCAGGTTGATATGCGCGCCGTGCATCCCGAACAAAGCCGCCTCGCGCACCGGTTGGCCGGTCGCCAGCGTCTCGCGCAGCGGGATGCCCTGCATGTCCTCGGGGCGATCCACGCCGAAGTATTCCAGCAGGGTCGCCGGGAAGTCGATCAACTGCACCAGCGCGTCACAGCGCTCGCCCTGGCGTCGGCTGCGCGGGTCCCAGATAAACAGCGGCGTATGGGCCACTTCCTCGTAAAATGGCTGGACGATCTTGGCCCACCAGTCGTGCTCGCCCAGCAGGAAGCCGTGATCGGTGCACACGATCAGCAGTGTATCGTCCCAGAGCTGATATTCGTCCATCAGGTCGAGCACCTGGCCCAGGTAATGATCGCACATGCTGACCAGCGCGGCGTACTGGGTGCGCAGATGCTGTACCTGCTCCGGCGTTTCATCGACCATTTTGTAATCCGGCCAGTCGAAATGCGGCCCGGAATACTCATGCGGGTACAGGTCCTTATAGTGCTGCTGGGTGAAAAAGGGTTCGTGCGGGTCGAATGTCTCGATTTGCAGGAACCACTGGTCGGAGTCGTGATTGCGGCGGATAAATTCCTCCCCGGCGGCAAATGTCCGGGCCTGCGGCTGGGCGGCTTCCTCCTTCATGTGAGCGCGGTTGATCCAATCCTGACGCCAGGTCGGTTGGCCGTCCCGCCGCGTGAGAGTCTCGGGCATGTCCGGGTCCTTGACCTGCCCGATCCAGGGGTCGCCTTCCTGCCCGCGCAGAAACTCCCAGGTCGAATAGCGGGTGTGATACGTCCCGCCGCCATCTTCGAAATAATGCTGGTGATCGGTGACCAGGTGCGTATAGATGCCGTGCTCCTTGAGGATTTCCGGCATCGAATCGTCAAACGGCTCGATCGGTCCCCAACTGCGATGCAGGAAATTGTAGCGCCCGGTGTGCAGTTCCCGGCGGGCAGGCATACAGGGCATACTGCCGACGTAACATTTGTCAAACGTCACACTGCGCTCCGCCAGCCGCGTGAAATTGGGCGCGTGCACCCAATCGCAGCCGTAGGGTGGCAGCAGATGGCGGTTGAGCGTGTCGAACATGACCATAATGGCTTTCATAATCATTTCCTTAAGTAAACGACAATCTGGCGCTGATATTGACCAACAAGCGCCTTTCAGAGCAGATGATGCGTGTGGAACGGTTATTCGCCCGGTTGATGGGCACTGAATTCAATGTGAGCCGACAGCGGCGCAACCACACGCGGCGCGCCCGCCACAAAGCGCACGTTCCGCATAAACAGGGTCCACCCTCTGGGATTCAGGCTAAAATCGGCAAACGGGCTGTCAGCCGGCACGTCCAATTCGTTTCCAGCCAACCCCATCTGGCCCCAGAGAGACGCGGTAAAGGTCAGCAAATCCTTGCCAAGAATACTGAAGGTCGGCAGCAGTACCGGGACAGGAAACAGCCAGTGTGGTTGGCCGCTGTGCAGACGACACAGGCGCTGCCCATCCTGTCGAACTTCGATTTCGCGTCGATCCGGACTCCAGGTGAACTGAGCGATTTCTTTCGGCAGTCCCCAGATTTCGCGGCCACCGGCCATCGAATCCGGGTTATCCACATAAATATGAGAAATCCAGAATCGAATCACACTGCCACGCCGAGTCAGTGCCGGGGCGACGATCAGCTCGTTATATTCGAGCGCAGACCCAGGGCCATATTCCGCCAGGTAGACCGCACCCAGCGTCTTGCCGGGCAGCACCGGGACCACGGTCAGTTCAGGGGGGACAAAGCGGCGGGCTTTTTCGACATCGATGAGCTTGAGTGACTGTGCCACAAATCCAGTTGCTTTCCAGGGAGCAGGTGGATAAGACATTTTTCGTCCTCACAGACTCTTTCTCAAAAATTATATCCACTTCCTACCCAAAAAAGCGACAGCCGCAGCCGGTCTCTTCGCGCTACAATAGGAGGTCTTGAAGCGGGCATCCCAAAGGAAATCATATGTCGCATCCCATTCTGGCGGTCTGTCTCGACTGCGGGGATACGCTGGTCGATGAAGGCACGGAAATCAAAAACTATCTCGAAGAAACGCAGACCGCCGACCTCATCCCCGGCGCGGCGCAGATGGTCCGTGACCTCAAAGCGCGGGGCTATCCACTGGCACTGGTGGCCGATGGCCCGACCGCGACCTTCCGCAACGTCCTGACGCACTATCAACTGTACGATCTGTTCGATGCCTTCGCCATTTCCGCGGAGTTGGGGACGGAAAAACCCGACGCGCGCATGTTTCGCCATGCGCTGGATCAGCTTGGCATCGCGGAGTCGGATTATGGCCGGGTGGTGATGGTCGGCAATCACCTGGGACGCGACGTCAAAGGCGCGAACGGAGTGGGCATCATCAGTGTGTGGCTCAACTGGTCGCCGCGCCGCCATAAAATCCCGGTGGACGACACGGAGATTCCGCAGCACACCATCCTGACGCCCGCCGAATTGATCCCACTGCTGGAGCGCATCGAAGCCGACGGACGGGCTTAGGCTGCCAGCCAGCAGAAACGGATAGCCGCTCAGGAATCGGTTTGGGGAAATTCCGGCAGCGCGTGGAGGACATCGAGTAAATCGGCGGGTTGAATGGGTTTCAGCAGTTCGGCATCCACCTGCACACCGGTGAGATGCATACAGATGACATCCGCCGTCAGGACGATCACCCGCACCGACGCGCCGCTCATCTCGCGCAGCGCGGTCAGGATTTCCAGGCCAGAAAGTCCGGGCAGTTGGATGTCGAGCACGATCAGGTCAGGCGCGGTTTGCTGAAGCGCGGCCAGTGCCGCCCGCCCCTCGTGGATAACGGCGACCGCGTATCCCAGTTCGTGGAGTGCAGTCTGGCAGGCTCGAATCGCCCCATGATCCGAGGATAGGAGCAATGCCTGCGGCGGATTCACGGGCAGCACCGGTCAGCCCAGCTTATAGCCGAACTTGCGCAGCAGGCCCTTGCGCCAGTTAATGCCCTCGTCGTCCTCGATGCCCTGGCTCTTGAAGCCGTCGATCACACCGAGGATGCCCCGCCCCTGCTCGCTTTCCGCCACGATCACCTGCGTCGGGTTGGCCGTCGCGCAGAAGATGCGCACCACTTCAGACACCTGCTGCACCTGCTTGAGCACGTTGATCGGGTAAAAGCCGTCGCCCAGGAACAGGATGAAGCAGTGCCCGGCAGACAGCGCCAGCGCGTTCTGCTTCGCCAGTGCGATCATGGCGTCGTCCGTGCCCGTCCAGCGAATCAGGCAGGCCCCGGACGCCTCGCAAAAGGCCAGGCCGAACTGGATGCCCGGCACCGCGCCGACCAGCGTTTCGTGAATATCCTCGACCGTCTTGATAAAGTGGCTCTGGCCCAGGATAAAGTTGGTCGCTTCCGGCTTCTCGATGGGGATGGTCATCAGTTCCATAGAGATTTCTCCACTTAGGTTAACTGTATCAATTTTCTCGGCTTTCCTGCCACTTGAAATCGACTGCAAGCACCCGGCATTTATGGAACCCTGGAAGGGTTTGGGTATTAGCCGGGTAATCCATTGACCGGCAGCAGTGCCCAGGTTCATCCCGTGCCGGGTCGTCAGAATCTCGGCGGCGCGTTGGATTTCGGCCTGCGTCGTCTCCGGGGACCAGCCCAGCGTCTCCCCGACCAGGGACCCCAGTTCGGCCAGCGAATCGGCGTTCACCTTGCCGAGCATCGCCAGCAGCGAGCGCCGCAGCAGCACATCGTCC
>JAIOHO010000280.1 GCA_019912905.1 Anaerolineae bacterium | reverse complement strand
CGGCTGCTTTGGAAGCAGGCGCAGCGATGCAAATGGCTGGTATGTGCCCCGAGACGGCGTTAAGATGAGCAGCATACGGCTTGTGCCCGTCTTTGAAAGGCCGCATAATCAATGTATTGACGAAGCCTATCCGCCAGTTGGGAGCCGGATATGTCCGTGAAGCCTACCGAAGTCCATCCCGCGCCGTGGATTCTCCAGCGCCATTTTGACGGCGACATCGACCTGGACGGGGAACTCAACAGCCGCTTTCATGCCATGGCAGTGCTGTCGGCACTGAAGGCCCGGCGGCTCGATGCCTCCTTTGGCACGGCCATGCTGACGACCCAGGACGGTGCCGCAGCGCTGCGGGTCGATGTCCTGCGGGGCGGCGACCAGATGGACTTCGTCTTTACGGCACGGTCGATGCTGGCACTGAAATTCTCGCTGGTGGACATTGGCACGGGGCAGCGGGCACGCTGGCTCGAACTGATCCGCAGCCCGAACAGCAGCCCGGCTTTCCTGTGGGGGCCGACCCGCTGGAACAGCGATTACCTGATTGCGGTGGCGCACCAGTAT
Organism: Anaerolineae bacterium; assembly: GCA_019912905.1. Taxonomy (GTDB): domain Bacteria; phylum Chloroflexota; class Anaerolineae; order Aggregatilineales; family Phototrophicaceae. The sequence continues at coordinate 13,864 of JAIOHO010000280.1, read as the reverse complement.
TACACCAACCTGTACGCCTTTTCCTCCAACAACTTCGAGGCTGCGGCGCGCGTCACCCCGGATGTGATGGGCGAACTGCTGGATTGGCTGGAGTCGCTGTGGATTTCGAGGCCCCCCTCGGATGAGACCATCCCCTCGAAGCGCGGTTGGTGAGTTCGCATTGGTCTCGAACGGGACCCCGCTCCGTGACCGGATGAGGACGCCTGTAGCCGTCAAGTGCGCGGTTTATTTTTCGGGCTGGCCGCGATAAACTTGATCCTTATCAGCAAAATTCACCCGGAACAGGCGCATGAATCGACTCCAATACGAAACCAGCCCCTATCTATGGCAGCACCGCGAGAATCCCGTCGATTGGTATGCCTGGGGTGACGAAGCCTTCGAAAAGGCGCGCGCCGAGGATAAGCCCATCCTGTTGAGTGTCGGCTACAGCGCCTGTCACTGGTGCCACGTCATGGCGCACGAAAGCTTCGAGCATGCTCCCACCGCCCAGATGATGAACGACTTGTTCATCAACATCAAAGTGGACCGCGAAGAACGCCCGGACGTGGACGACATCTACATGCAGGCGGTGCAAACACTGACCGGGCAGGGCGGCTGGCCGATGACGGTGTTTTTGCTGCCCGATGGTCGGCCCTTCTACGGCGGCACCTACTTCCCGCGCGAACCGCGCTTCAACATGCCCGCTTTCCGGCAGGTGCTGGTGGGTGTCTCCGAAGCCTATCAGAAGCGGCGCGCAGAAGTCGAACAATCGGCGCAGGCCCTTACCGAAACGCTGGACCGCGACGTGCTCGGCATCGGCGGCGAAGCAAGTGCGTTGAACGCCGACTTGCTTGACGCGGCGGCGCGGGGCATCCTGCGCAATTTCGACTCGCAGCGCGGCGGCTTCGGTAGCGCCCCCAAATTCCCACAGCCGATGAACCTCGAATTCCTGCTGCGCACCTACGCCCGCAGCGGCGATACCGAGGCTCTGCGGGCGGTGACGTTTACCCTGACGCAGATGGCGCGCGGCGGCATCTACGACCAGATCGGTGGCGGCTTTCACCGCTACAGCGTCGATGCCATCTGGCTGGTGCCGCATTTCGAGAAGATGCTCTACGATAATGCCCAGCTCAGCCGTGTCTACCTGCATGCCTGGCAGATCACCAGCGATCCGTTCTTCAGGCGAATCGCGGAGGACGTCTACGATTACCTCCTGCGCGAGATGACCAGCGCGGAAGGGGCATTCTACAGTACGACCGATGCCGACAGCGAAGGCGAGGAAGGCAAGTTTTTCGTCTGGTATCAGGAAGACCTGTACGACCTGCTGGATGAGGCCGACGCGGATCTGGCGGTGGAATACTGGGGGGCGACGCCCGGCGGCAACTTCGAGGGGGCCAATATCCTCCATGTGCCCAATGAGGATGCTGTGATTGCCGACCGGTTGGACCTGACCGAGGCGGCCCTGCTGGAGCGGCTGGCGGTGATCAAAGACACGCTGTTTGCCGCTCGGACTCAGCGGGTGCATCCCGGCCTGGACGACAAGATTCTGACGGCCTGGAACGGCATGCTGCTGGCGAGTCTGGCGGAAGCTGCACGCGTGCTCGACCGGGACGATTATCGCGCGGCGGCGGTCCGCAGCGGCGAGTTTCTACTGCGGGAAATGTGGGCTGAGGATGGTCGCCTGCTGCGCACCTACAAAGACGGTGAGGCCAAGCTCAATGCGTATCTGGAAGATTACGCCAACCTGATCGACGGCCTGCTGGAACTGTACCAGACGACCTTTGCGGAGGGCTGGTTCACGGCGGCGCGCGCGCTGGCTGATCACGTTCTGGCGCATTTCGCGGCGGAAGATGGCGGCTTTTTCGATACCAGCGACGATCACGAAGCGCTGATCGTGCGCCCGCGCAATGTGCAGGACAATGCCACGCCTTCCGGCAGCGCCATGATGACGCGCCAACTGCTGCGGCTGGCGGCGTATACCGGCGAGGCGCGCTATGAGCAGGCGGCGGTGGGTGCGCTGCGGCTGCTCACGGAAGCGCTGCGCCAGTATCCCCAGGCGTTTGGTGAATCGCTGAGCGCGGTCGATATGCTGGTGAGCGGGCAGCAGGAGGTCGCCATCGTTGGCCCGGTCGATGATGATCGAACCCAGGCTCTGCTGTGCGTCGTGCGGGATGTGTATCGGCCCAACACCATCACCGCCCTGGCCGAAACCGATGCCGGAAGTGTAATGACCATTCCGCTGTTAAACGACCGGCTGATGCGGGGCAGCACCCCGACCGTCTACGTGTGCCGCAATTTCGCCTGCGCCATGCCGGTCACGACACCGGATGCAATGCGCGGCCTGCTCCGTAGTCTACGGGATACTCATCCACTGTAAAGCAGTTAAAAGTCATGGACGGTTCATAAGGGTTCATGCTAAACTGAGGCGGTATTTCTGTGTCAGGAAAATGACTATGCAAAAAATACTGCCTGATGGCTTGATTCTGCGTTCGCTCAGCGAGGGCTATTCCCACGACCGTGACCGTCTACCGTCGTTTTATGAGCTTGTCTTCGGCCAGCAAAAGGAATGGCAGGCCGACGGCAATCTGTGGATCGAGAATATGCTGTCTGGAGATCACCCGACCGTCACGGATGCGGATTGTTTCGTGGTGGTGGACCCGGCCTGCGATGATCGGATTGTTTCGGCCACCATCCTGATTCCGCAGACCTGGCGTTACGAAACGGTCGATCTGCCCGCAGGTCGCCCGGAAGTCGTCGCCACGCATCCCGACTACCGCAATCGCGGCCTGATCCGCGCGGTGATGGACGCGGTGCACGAACGCAGCGCGGCGCTCGGCCACAACATCCAGGGTATCACCGGTATCCCGCATTTCTACCGCAAGTTTGGCTACGTCATGGCGGTCGATCTGGGCAGGCACGCGACCGTTCCGCTGACCTCAGTGCCGTCAGGAGAACCGGAGCAGTACACGCTGCGCCCGGTGACCGAGGCGGACTTTCCGCTGCTCGATGCGTGGGATAGGTACGTGGCTCCGCAGTTCAGCCTCAGTGTCCGGCGAGACCGTCCGGCGCTGTGGAAGCAGGTGCTGTTCAGGCCGCAGCAAACCCTTCAGGTGATTGAAGACACCGACGGCACGGGCGTGGGGTATGTGGCGCTGCATCGCATGGGCGAGTCGCCGCTGCTCGTGTGTTTGGCCTATATCGTCGGCAACCAGGCATCCTATCTGCAAACCTACGACGATGTGCTGCGAGGCATCCGGGCCTATGCCCAGGTCCAGTACCACGACCGGATGCCGATTCACATCGCCTTTGACAGCGGCCAGCCTGAAGCCCTGACGATGCTGCTGGATCGGACCAACGCGGCTCGGGTGAACCGCCGGCATTATGCCTGGTATTTGCGCGCGGCCAGCCCAGCACGGCTGATGATGGACATCAAGCCGGTACTGCAACAGCGGCTGCTGCATTCCGGCGCGCATCGTTACACCGGCGAGCTGCTGATCAACTTCTTCGATCTGACCGGCCTGAGGGTGGAGTTTGATCATGGTTGCATCGTCCAGGCAGAGGACCTACAATTGCGCACACTCGCGGAGCGAGATCGCTGTCATGCCGGTGTTCCCTGGGGAACCTTTTTGAGTATCGTGTTCGGCTATCGCACTCTGGATGAGTTGCAGCATGTGCTCCCAGAATGTTTCGCCTCGGCTAAGGCAGAAGTCCTGCTGCACACGCTGTTTCCGGTCAAGCCATCACGCCTGCTGCCGGTCTCGTAGGATTATGGATGCATTCTTTGAATGGTCAACTGCTGGTTATCGACGTCGAAGCAAGCTGCTGGCGCGGGCATCCGCCGCCCGGCGAGCAGAATGAAATCATCGAAATCGGCGTGTGTTTGCTGGAACCGGGTCAGGAGGAGCCGCTCGAAGCGCGCAGTATTCTCGTTCAGCCGCAGCGCTCCAAAATCAGTCCGTTCTGCACGCGGTTGACCTCGATCACGCCGGAGATGGCCGCGCAGGGCCTGTTGTTTGAAGCTGCTTGTGATCTGCTGCGCCGGGAATATGACTCGCGCCATGTGGCCTGGGCCAGTTGGGGGCGGGACGACCGGCATCTGTTTGAGCAGCAGTGTGCCAGCTTTCAGGTCGATTATCCCTTCAGCGCTCGGCATTATGATCTGCGCCGCGCCTTCGCCCTGGCCCAGCGCACGGATCGCTCGGTCAAAGCGCATCAGGTCGGCCTGATGAAAGCCCTGGCGCTGATGGATCTGTCCTACGAAGGCACCGTGCATCGCGGGGTAGACGATGCCTTCAATACGGCGCGATTGCTGCGGGCGATGTTCCAACAGTACGGCGAGGATATTCTGGATTGATGACCGACCAACGCCAGTCCGCTCAGGATTATTTTCGGCTGCTGCTGCTCACCGTGGTGGGGCAGGCGTTTACGGCAGCGGGCTACGCGCTCGACGAACAGCCGGTGCAGTGGGCCGGAGGACGCTTCCGCTTTTCCAAAGTCCTGGACGGTGGATTGTATGGTTTCATCGAATTTCAACTGCTCACTTATGCCGACAACGAATGGGTCTCCGGTCAGCCCTCGCGCTTCCGCGTGACGTTGATCCGCAGTGATCAGCCTGCACCCTACGCGCCGACCGATCATCCTGACGCAGCCCGGCGCGAACTGGCAGCCCTGGTGGTCGAAGATTTTGGAGTGGGCATCCTGCCGTCAGCGGACCACTGGTGGGAGTTTCGCGGGACGGACGAACTGGGCAAGGCGCTGGCCGAGGCCGGTTATCTGGTGGTCGGCTATGGGATGCCCTGGCTGGCCGGTGACCTGGAGCCGCCGTCGGGTTAGCGTTGGTTTAGCATTGGACAATCCCCTGCACTGCCATGATACAATCCGGCCCATGATGGATCAAAAACACAATCTTAGCGCACCCAACGATCAGGTCGGCACCGGCGCGGTCCTGCGCCACAGGCTGGCTCCACTCGCTGCCGCCTTGATGCTGCTGGCGGCCTGCAACCTGAACCAGCAGCAGACAATCATCGTCACGGCGACCCCGGACGCGACCGCCACCCAGACCCCGGAACCGTCGCCGGTGCCGACCGAGACTCCGCCGCCCACGCCCACCGTCGATCCGGCGCTGGTCCTGCAAGTGGCGGATAATTACCTGCTCAACGGCTATTACGAGAACGCAGTCAGCACTTACCAGACCGTGCTCGGCCAGAACGCTCCGCAGGAATATGCCGCCCCCGCCGCCTTCCGGTTGGGGCAGGCCGCGCTGCGTGAGGGCCTGTTCAGCAGTGCGGTGACCGCCCTGACGACCTTCATCACCCAGTATCCCCAGGACTCCCAACTGGCGCAGGCGTATTTCCTGCGCGGCGATGCCTATCTGGGCCTGTCGCAGTGGAGTGACGCGATTGCGGATTTCCAGCAGTACCTGACCATGCGTCCCGGCCTGATCGACAGCTACGCATACGAGCGGGTGGCGGATGCCCAGCTTGCCCTGGGACAGACCGACCCGGCGCTGGACAGTTATACGCAGGCGGTCCAGGCCAACCGCACTCTGGTGCCGCTGCTGGCGCTGCGCGAAAAAGTAGCACAGGTCTATCGCACGGTGGGGCGCACGGCGGACGCGGTCGCCGAGTATGATGCGATTCTGGCGGTGGCGCAGAATGCCCCCTACCGCGCCACGATCGACTTTGAGGCGGCCCAGGCCCTGCTGGATGGCGGGGAGGCGGAAAATGGCCTGGCGCGGATGCAGTCGGTGTTCGAAACGTATATCGGGACGAATCCGGCCTATGATGCCATGCGGGTGCTGCTGGACCAGGGCGTCGAACTCGATTCCTTCACGGTCGGCAAGGTGAGTTATCTGTACGGCGATTACGAACGGGCCATCGATGCGCTCAATACCTACTCGACGGAATATGAATTGTCTGTCATCCCGGCGGAACTCCACCTGATGCTGGGCCGGTGCTACCGCGAACTGGGCAATTCGGCGGCGGCGGTTACGGCATTCCAGACGATCATCGACCAGTATCCGCAGGACCCGTCGTTTGGCGAGGCGCTGCTGGAGCAGGGGCGCACGAAATTTCTGCTGGGCGATATTCCCGGCGCGATCGAGCGCTACCTGTTCATCGCTGATAATTACGGCTATCTGACGGACACCGCCGCCGAAGCGCTGTGGCGAGCGGGGTATCTGTACGGCACCAACGACAGCCCGACCGAATCGCGCCAGACCTTCGAGCGCCTGGCGAACGATTATCCCAATACCGATCAGGCGCGCAGCGGCTTATTCCTGGCAGCTTCGGCGGCTTACAAGTTGGGCGAAACGGCGCGCGCCGAGCAGTTGTATGCGCGGCTGGCATCGACGGCCAGCGGCGATTCCCAGGCCGAGGCCTATCTGTGGGTGGGGCGGCTGGCGTTGCAGCGCGGCGATAACAGCACGGCGCAGGAGACGCTGCGACTGGCGGTTCAGGCCGCGCCCGATGGCTATTACAGTGCCCGCGCGCAGGACCTGGTCGAAAATCGGCTTCCGTTTGCACCCCCGGCCCGCTATCAATTCCAGCATGATGCGCTGGTGGACCTGAACGCGGCGGAAGATTGGCTGCGGCAGACGTTCGGCATTGAGCAGGCCGGACCGCTGTGGCCGCTGTCTGCGGCGCTGGAAGCCGACCCGCGCCTGATTCGTGGGCGTGAATTATGGGCGGTCGCGGCCTTCGACGAGGCAGGCAGTGAGTTTGGCGACCTGTTGGAAGCGTACAAGAATGATGGATTGGCTTCTTATCAGTTAGCGATTGACCTGCGCAGTCGGGGGGCGTATCAGGCGTCGGTGATCGCCGGGGCCAATATCATCACCCTCGCCAAAGTGGGCACGCTGGATGCGCCGGCCTACATTGCGCGGCTGCGCTACCCGATCTATTATCTGGATGTGGTGCTCAAGGTGGCCCAGGAACGGGAAATCGACCCGCTGCTGATGTTCTCGCTGATGCGCCTGGAGAGCCTGTTTGACGCCAACGCGACGGCTGCGGCAGGCGAAAAGGGGCTGACTCAGGTGATCCCCAGTACGGCGGAATATATCGCCAATCAACTCAACTGGCCGAATTACAAACACAGCGACCTGTTCAGACCATATGCCAGTATCGCGTTCGGGGCCTACTATCTGGATGAACAGTTGGACCGCTTCGATCAGAATGTCCCGGCGGCGCTGGCGGGTTACAATGCCGGGCCGGGCCGGGCGCAGGATTGGCTGTCCCTGTCTGGTGGCGACCCGGACCTGTTTATGACCACCATCACCATTGACAGTACGCGCGCGTATGTACAGCGGATGTACGGATTTTACAATATCTACCGGACTTTATATGGTGAGGGCTAGAGATTACGCTTCAACGCCATTTTCGCCGAGCATCAGGCGGACTTTGGCAACCAGATCGTGATGCAGAATCGGTTTTGGCAGATAGTCGTTGGCTCCGGCTTCGATGCCGCGCATGATGCTTTCGGCGTCGCCCCGGGCGGATAGAATCAGGACCGGAATCACACCGGTATCTTCCCGCTCGCGGATGACTTTGCACAGGTCGATCCCGTTCATGCCTGGCATCATCACGTCGAGGATGATCAAATCAGGCGTGCTTTGATCCAGCACGGTAAGCGCAGTCTTGGCATCTTTTGCTTTTAGCACGCTGAAGCCACCGCGCTCCAGCATAATCCCAATTAAGGTCAGTGCGCCGATTTCATCGTCCACGACCAGGATTTGTTTCTTCATGCAGACCTCCAAGGGCGTTGATGTTCCGCATTTATGCCAGGCAATGCACCTGTGCCGCTGATCCAATCATTAAGATTACGATGGTTTCTTATCACAACTTCAAGTTTACCACTATTTCTTGAAGTGGCGCAACAAAAATTAGTTAATTCTTTGGACTTGCGCCTAGCCACATTCGCGCCCATTGTGCGCTGCACACCTGCGCTTATTATAGGGGGATTGCGCTTTCTAGCAACCCCGGTGCTTATTCTTTCGTATAGATTTCAGAAATGGGGTTCGTTTCAACCTGTTTCTGCGCCTGTTTGGGTTTTCAGAAGGTTAGTTTTCCAGCCCGGGGAGGCGAGACGGATGATCTGTTGGACCTCCCTGACTAATTTTAGCATAACAGGCGGCCTGCCACCTGTTAGAAAGTGGGAGAGCGATGCAATTTGAACGTGCCGTCAGTGTGGAGCATGTCCAGAAGAATTACGGCAAGTTTCGTGCGGTCGATGATCTGACCTTTGAAGTGCACGGTGGGGAAATCTTCGCCATGTTGGGGCCGAATGGCTCCGGCAAGACCACCACGATCCGCATGATTCTGGACATCCTGAAGCCGGATACCGGTCAGATCCGGGTGCTGGGCGGCCCTTTAACCGAGGCGACCAAGATGCGAATCGGCTATCTGCCGGAAGAACGCGGCCTGTATCGCAACGTCCCGGTGCTGGATGTCATGATCTACCTGGGCCGCTTGAAGGGCTTGTCCGGGGATGAAGCCCGCCAGCGCAGCCTGGCGCTGCTGCAACAGCTTGAACTCGATGAATTTTCCCGTAAGAAAGTCAGCGAGCTGAGCAAAGGTATGCAGCAGAAAGTGCAGTTTGCCGTCACCGTGCTGCACCAGCCTGACCTGATTATTATCGACGAGCCGTTTTCTGGTCTGGACCCGGTGAATACGCTGGTCATCAAACGCCTGCTGACCGATCTGCGCAGCCGGGGGTGTGCCATCATTATGAGCACCCACCAGATGCAGCAGGTCGAGGAAATGGCCGACCGCCTGCTGATGATCAGCAATGGCCAGCAGAAGCTGTATGGCTCGGTGCAGGACATTCGGGAGCAGTTCGCGCTGCACGCCATCATCGTCGAAGGGCAGGGTGATTGGGGGAAACTGCCCGGTGTCGTATCGGTCGAGCCAGCGGCGAACGGCAACGGCCACGGGGCGGATCGCGCGCTGCTGCGGCTGGACGATCAGACTGCGCCCGGTGACGTGCTGGCCGCAATTGCCGCATCCGGGGATATGCACGTCCGCCGGTTTGAGGAGGCTGTGCCCGGACTGAATGATATCTTTATCCAGGTGGCTGAGGGGGCACACTGACATGAAGCACCTGTGGATTGTCGCGCGCCGTGAATACCTGACTAACCTGCGGCGGCCCAGCTTTTTGTTCGCGGCGTTCGGCGTGCCGCTGTTTATGGTCGGCCTGATGTTCCTCGTCACGACGCTGATTTCAAACGCCGAGGGCGACCTGGACAGCCTGGGGAACATTGGCTATGTGGACCGGGCGGGGGTTATCGCGGCGGCGGACGCGCCGTTCGTGCCCTACGCGGACGAAGCCGGCGCACAGCAGGCGTTGCAGGATGGGACGATTGGCGCGTATTTCGTGCTGCCCGCAGATTACGTCGACAGTGGTGAGGTGACCATCACCAGCCGTGAGGGTGCGCCGGACTCGCTTAAGGAAGCCATTGATCATCTGCTGCTGGCGAACCTGACGCCGCAGGCCGGCGACGACGCGCTTGCCAGCCGCCTTGAAGATCCGGTGACGCTGACGGTCCGCGCGCTCGACCGGGGGCGTGACCTGGAAGAAGATGCCGCTATCGGTGTGATTATGCTGCCGGTGGTTTTCGCCGTGGTGTTTTTCATCTCGGCACAGACGACGAGCAGCTACCTGATGTCCAGCGTCGTGGAGGAAAAAACCAACCGGATGATCGAAATCCTCATCACGAGTGTGACGCCGCTGGAACTGCTGTTTGGCAAGATTGTGGGCCTGGGTGTGCTCGGGCTGACGCAGCTGTCGATCTGGTTGATTGCCGGGGCTTTGCTGCTGCAATCCGGTCAGGGGGTGCCCGCGCTGAGCGGCATCGAACTGCCGCTGGACCTGATTGTGATCAGCCTGGTGTACTTCCTGCTGGCGTACCTGCTGTTTGCGGCGGTGATGGCGGGCATCGGCGCGGTGAGTAACAGCGAGCAGGAGAGCCGCCAACTGGCCGGGGTATTCACGTTTGTGTCCGTGTTCCCCTTCTTTTTTTTCACGACCTTCCTGCTGAACCCCAACAGCCCGATCTCCGTCGCTCTGACACTATTCCCGCTGACCGCGCCGCTGACGTCGATCATCCGTCTGAGCCTGGGGGCTTTACCGGTCTGGCAGTTCGTTGCGAGCCTGCTGCTGCTGGGCCTGACGGCGGCCCTGGTCATCTGGATGTCGGCGCGTGTCTTTCGCTGGTCGCTGCTGCTGTATGGCAAGCGGCCCACGCCGCGTGAGCTGTGGCGAGTCATTCGCGGCACGCCCATGACCGCTGTGGGCACGGCTGCCCAGGAGTAAGGTCGATGATCTGGAAAGTCTTTCGTTATGAACTGGGGCGCAATCTGCGTCGCAAGGGGTATCTGTTTACGACCCTGGGCATTCCGCTGCTGGCGCTGCTGCTGCCGCTGGCTTATCAGGCGCTGACCAGCCTGGATGTCAATCTGGGTCTGGACGCAGTGTTTCAATCGGGCGACCGCACGGCGCAGGCGGCAGGTTACGTCGATGAGACGGGCCTGTTTACGGACCCTGGCGCGCTCATCCGCTACCCGGACGAGGCCGCCGCCCGCCGCGCGATGCAGGCCCATGAGGTTGCCACCTACTATATCATCCCGGCGGATTATGTCGCCACTGGCGATGTGATCCAGGTGATGCCGACTTTTTCGCTGGCGGCGATCGACGACGAGGCCATCCGCGAGGTGATTCTGAATACCCTGGCACAGAATGTGCAGCCGCAGGTCGTCCAGCGGCTCGAAGACCCGGCAAGATTTACCGACATCAAATTGAACCAGGGCGGCGCGCAGCAGGCCGGTTCGTTTGACAGCTCGTTTCTGCTGGTCTACGTGTTTACCCTCAGCCTGCTGCTGAGTGTGTTTATGACCAACGGCTACCTGATGCAGGGGGTGATCGAGGAGAAAGAATCGCGGGTCATCGAAATTCTGATGTCCACCCTGCGCCCGACGCAGCTGCTGGTCGGCAAAATCCTGGCGTTTGGGACGATGGGGCTGATTCAGATGCTCGCCTGGGTGGGCGGGATTCTGGTGCTCCTGCGGCTGGCGAACGTGCTGGACGTGATCAGCTCTCTGGCGGTCATCACCGTGCCCCTGGATGTGCTGCCGCTGGTGCTGGTCTATTTCGTGCTGGCGTACCTGTTCTTCGCCAGTGCCTACGGCATCCTGGGGGCGCTGTCGGTGTCGATGCGCGAGGGGCCGCAGTTTGCAGCAGTATTCACCTTACCCGCTGTGATTCCGCTGTGGTTTATCGCCCTGTTCATCGAGAATCCGAATGCGCCGCTGGCGGTGGCTCTCAGCCTGATTCCGGTTACTGCACCGCTGGCGATGATCGAGCGCCTGCTGATGACGTCTGTTCCAGGCTGGCAGATCGCCCTGAGTCTGGTGCTGATGGTCCTGCTGATCGTGGGGATGCTGTGGCTGGCCGGGCGGTTATTCCGGGTGACGACACTGCTATCCGGGCAGCTCCCCAAACTGCGCGATCTGCCCCGATTGATGCGGGGATAATCTCAGCAATTCACCCCAGACTCCTTCCAGAGTATCAGAGTCTGGAGGGGTCCGGGGCGAGGATGATCGATTGCCGAAAAATTACACCTGCGCCCAGGTAATCAGACCGGGCTGGATCGAGGTGGGCAGGAGTTCGTGATCGGGGACGACGCGTACCGACAGGCCGCGTTCCCCGCTGGTATGATAGACGTATTTGGCCGAGAACTTGTAGATCCCATCACCGTTTTTTCCAGCGGACTGCATATCGATGGAAGTGCCGCCTTCTTCGCCGATCTCGCGGTGGGTATCGAGCTGGCCGGAATACAACTGCACGCGCACATCCTCCGGCGTGAGCGGTCCCAGATGGACCACGGCTTCGACCATGAATTCCTTGCCGACCATCACCTGCGGCTCGGAAATCGTCACCGACTCGATGCGCACCTGATTCCACACATTCTGGATGTTGCTGCGCCAGGCACTGAAGGCCAGACCCTGTTTCAGATTGTTTTCCATCATCTCGACGACCCGCTCGAAGCACGGCATGTAGTAGCGTTCGGTGTACTGCTGCACCATGCGATGGGTGTTGAAGAACGGGGCCAGGGTGCGGATCGAGTTTTTGACTTTGGCGATCCATTCGCGCGGCAGACCGTCGCGGGTGCGCTGGTAATACAGCGGGATGATGTCCTGCTCCAGGATATTGTAGATGGCCTCGCTCTCGACATAATCCTGATGCTCGGCTTCGTGTTCCGGGTATTCCTCGCCGTTGCCGATGGCCCAGCCGACCGCAGGATCATAACCTTCCGCCCACCAGCCGTCGAGAATGCTGGCATTCAGGCCGCCGTTGTAGATGACCTTCATGCCGCTGGTGCCGCTGGCTTCTTTGGGCCGGCGCGGGTTGTTCAGCCAGATGTCCACGCCCTGGACGAGATAACGCGCCACGTTCATGTCGTAGTTTTCGAGGAAGACGATCCGGTCGCGCAGGTCTTCGTCGTGGGCCATGTGGACGATCTGGCGGATGAGTTCCTTGCCGCCGGTGTCGTGCGGGTGTGCTTTGCCGGCGAAGATGAACTGCACCGGGCGATCCGGGTCGTTGACGATGCGCTTCAACCGCTCGATGTCGCGGAAGATGAGCGTCGCCCGCTTATAGGTGGCGAAGCGCCGGGCGAACCCGATGGTCAGCGCTTCCGGGTCCAGCACCTGGGCCGCGCTTTCGATCTCGCGGCGGGGCAGCCCGCGATTTTCCAATTGAGCACGCAGTCGGTTGCGGGCGAAGGCGACCAGGCGTTCCCGGCGGCGCTGATGGGTGCGCCACAGTTCTTCGTCGGGGATGTCGTCGGCGGCCTGCCAGATTTCGGCGCGGAATTCCTCGGAACGCCAGGCAGGGTCCAGGTAGCGGTCGAACAGCGTCGCCATCTCCTGGCTGATCCAGGTCTGGGTGTGAATGCCGTTGGTCACGGAGCCAATGGGGACTTCATCTTCCGGCACACTCGGGTACAACCAGCGCCACATGCGCCGCGAGACCACGCCATGAAGCTGGGCCACGCCGTTGACCGCGGCGGACAGGTTGATTGCCAGCACCGGCATGGAGAACAATTCATAGTCGCCCATATTTTCACGGCCCAGGTTGAGGAACTCGTCGCGCGACAGGCCCAGGCTCTGGTAATACTGGGTGAAGTGCTCGTCGATCAGGTCGAAGCCGAAGCGTTCCAACCCGGCGGGGACCGGCGTATGCGTGGTGAAAATGATACCGGCCCGCGCAATTTCCTTGGCCTGATAGAAGGAAATCTTATTCTCGTTCATCAACTGGCGGATGCGCTCAAGGGCCAGAAATGCGGAATGACCTTCGTTCATGTGGCAGATGGTGGGGCGCATCCCCAGGGCTTCCAGCGCGCGGATGCCGCCGATTCCCATGAGAATTTCCTGGCGGATACGTGTCCGCCGGTCGCCGCCGTATAACCGGTCGGTCAGGTTGCGGTCCTCATCGCGCGGGTTGTCCTCGATGTTGGTGTCGAGCAGGAACAAGGGTATACGCCCGACCTGCACTTTCCAGATGACGGCGTACAGCTCACGGCCCGGCATCGGCACGCTGATCTTGATCGGCTTGCCGGTTTTGTCGCGCTGAAGCGTGACCGGCAGGTTAGAATAGTCGTTGATGGGATAGGATTCCTGCTGGTAGCCATCGGCATTCAGGTACTGGTGAAAGTAGCCTTCCTGATAGAGCAGGCCCATGCCGATCAGCGGGATGCCCAGGTCGCTGGCGCTTTTCAGATGATCGCCGCTGAGGACGCCCAGGCCGCCTGAATAATTTTGCAGCGCTTCCGCCAGCCCGAATTCCATCGAAAAGTAAGCCATCACCGGTTGCTGGCCGACGGTGTTAAACT
>JAIOHO010000279.1 GCA_019912905.1 Anaerolineae bacterium | reverse complement strand
GCAGCACAGCCTGGCACACATTACCCTGCCGCCCGGCAAAGCATCGCTCAGGCATTATCATCCGGTGGTCGAGGAAAGTTATTTCATCCTGTCCGGTCAGGGCCGCATCGTGGTGGATGGTGAGCAGCAGCGCGTCGCCTCCGGGGATGCCATTGCCATCCCGGTCAGCACCGTGCATCAGATTGTCAACGACGGAGCCGAGGATCTGGTGTTTCTGGCAGTCTGCGCACCGCCCTGGACTCCCGATTGCAGCGTCTTCGTCGATTAAGCTGGATTGTTCGCTCACCAGCCGTTATACTGGCGACTATGCAGCATCGAGGCATTGACACACGATTGACGTATTATCGAAAAGGTGGCATTTCGACGTATATGCGCCGTCTGGTGTCCGCGCTTGAGGCTCTGGACGAAACGAACCTCTACACGGTCTTCCACAGCCGCAAAGCGACCGAATCGCTGGTGCACCGCTTTCGACATGCGGACCTGTGGACGCCCTGTCACCATCGTTTCGAGCGCCTGGCGCTGTCGGTCGAACTGGCGCGCTTTCGCCTCGATCTGCTGCACAGCCCGGACTTCATTCCACCGCTGCACGGCGCACGTCGTCAGGTCATCACGGTCCACGATCTGAACTTTCTGCACTATCCGCAGTACCTGACCGCTGAAAGCCGCCGCTACTACAACGATCAGATCGCCATGGCCGTGCGCCAGGCGGATCACATCCTGGCCGACAGCGCCGCGACGAAGATGGACCTCGTGAATATGCTGAACGCTCCGGCAGACAAGATCACTGTCCATATGCTGGGCGTTGACGAAAGTTTTGCGCGGCTGCCGCCCGACACATTGCAGCACTATCGCCAGCAGCTTGATCTGCCGGAGACGTTCCTGTTGTTCGTCGGCACACTGGAGCCGCGCAAAAACATCATTGGCCTGCTGGATGCCTATCGGCTGCTGCGCGAACAGCTAGCCGACGCCCCACCCCTGGTGCTGGCCGGTCAGCGGGGCTGGTTATTCGACGAAACCATGCAGAAGATCGACCAGTTGGCGCTTGGCGCGCACGTACTTTTCCGCGAAAATGTGGCCCAGGATGCGCTGCCCGCACTGTACAATCTGGCCGCCGCCGTCGTGCTGCCCTCGTTCTATGAGGGATTCGGCTTCCCGCCCCTCGAAGGCATGGCCTGTGGCACAGTTCCCATCGTGAGCAACCGCTCCTCACTACCGGAGGTCGTCGGTGAGGTCGGCGCACTGATCGACCCGGACGATCCGGCCAGCATTGCCACTGCGCTGCTTCAGGCCCTGACCGACTCGGCCTGGCTGGAAGCCCAGCGCCGCGCCGGGCTGGAGCGCGCTGCCCAATTTACCTGGGAATGCACCGCGCGCACGACATTATCGGTTTACAATACACTGCAATGAGGGGTTATGCGTATTCTGATGCTTACTCCGGCTCTGCCTTACCCGCCGCATCAGGGTGGCGCACTGCGCAACTATGGCCTGATTCACGGACTGCATGCGGCAGGCCATGACATTACGCTGCTGAGCTTTAACGATGATGCCAGTACACCGAACAAGACCCCCCTCAAAGACCTGTGCAGCCGCATCGAAACAGTCCCTACCCCTCCGCGCTCGTCCACTCAGCGTCTGCGCGATATGCTCCTCTCTGCTCAACCCGATCTCGCCCGGCGGCTCGTCAGCCCTGCCTTTCGCCATTGTCTGCGTGACATCCTTCAGGCTAACGCTTTCGATCTGATCCAGTTTGAAGGACTGGAGATGGCTGGTTATCTGGCCGATGTCCGCCAGCAGCCGGCGGCCAAAACGTGTTACGACGCCCACAATGCCGAGTATCGGCTCCAACAGGTCATCTTCGAGGTCGATCGGGGTGATCCTGTCCGCTGGCCCAGCGCCGCCTATTCGTGGGTTCAGGCGCGCCGTATCGCCCATTTTGAGCGCAGCATCTGCCAGCAGGTAGACGGCGTGCTGGCGGTATCCGAAGAAGACGCGGTCGCGCTGCGATTGTTTCGTTCCGATGGCCGTGTATTTGTCATTCCCAACGGCATCTTCACCCACAATTATGACGGCAATCTGGAGCAGCTGGACCTCGGCCCGAATGTGCTGACATTTACCGGCAAAATGGATTATCGCCCCAATGTCGATGCGATGCTGTGGTTTACGTCCGAAATCTTCCCGCTGATTCAGGCCCAGGTTCCGGATGCACACCTGTATATCGT
>JAIOHO010000023.1 GCA_019912905.1 Anaerolineae bacterium | reverse complement strand
ACTTGAATATGGATAAAGTCGAGTAAAAAGGACATCCATCATAGTGGTATCACCAGCCCGGGCGAACTCGAAGCTGTGATTGTGATAGCTGAACGTCAGGCCCGCGTCGGCCAGTTGGCGGCCAATCTCATTGGCTTCGGCGGCAAATTGGCGAATACCGTCAACGCCCGTCCGAAATTGCGGTGGCATACTGCCAATAGCGACGTTCGGGCAGTTCCAGAGTTTATGTTCGTTGATTACGGCAGGCAGGTCATCTTTCAGGCGGTCATAGCCAATATGGGTGATGCAGCAGACCAGCCCGTTGTCGTCCAGCATATTCTTGACATCCTGGGGATCGACCGGGCCAAAGGCTGAGATTTGCACCGCTTCATAGCCAATCGCGCGGATTTTCCGAAGCGTCTCGGCAATGGCCTGAGGTGTTTTGGTAAAGTCGCGAACCGTATAAAGCTGTGCGGCAAGCATACTGTTCGTCATGAGGATTCACCCTGAAATGCGCGTCGCAAAAACTCCACTGAAGGTGCGGCCTCGGCATCAAAGTCGTTCCAGCGGCACTCGACCGACACCATGCCCTGATAGCCCGCCTGCCGCAGTTGACCGACAAACTCCGGGTAGGGATAGCTCCCTGTGCCCGGAGCCAACCTGCCGCTGTCGGCTACATGGATATGCGCGAGCCAGTCCTGATTGGCGGTCAGCGTGTCCAGCGGCTCGTCATCTTCGTCCATATGATAAAAATCGGCCAGAACCCGAATAGAGGGGCGATCCACCTGCCGGGCAATCGCCACGCCTTCGGCCACGCTGTTGATGATATTCGACTCTTTCCGATTGAGCGGTTCGATGGCAATGGTCACATCGGTCTGGTCGGCGGCATCGGCCACAAGCTGTAAGAATTGAACAATCTGCGCCGTCGCCTGACTTCGCGAGAAGCCCTCGGGCACGCTGCGCGACCCGCCGCTGCCGATCACCGCAATCGTGGCTCCTACTGCCTGAATTCGGGCCACCGCGCGCTGGACATACTGCTCCATCCGCGCCCGGTCGATCTCTGGGCCCACGATCTTCAGATCTCTCGGCAGGAAAAGATTGAAGGCGGAGACAGGGATCGGTGAGGCCCGGTATTTTTCCAATACAGGGACAAAACTCGCCTCATCCTCATCCGGGATCAGCGAGGTCACTCCCGCCTCCAGGTAATCGAATCCGGCACGATAAACGGCTTCAGCCTGGTCAATCGACGCGCAGCATCCAAATTTCATTGATCATTTCCCCGGTCGAACGCGCTATGAACTGTAAACTGCGACCTTCCTGACGATGATCTTAGCACTTTGGCAATCCACCCTGCCATGCCACTGCGCTATTGGATATAGGGCGATACACAGGAGGTAAATGTCCACATGGCTGTTTTTCGCCGGTGTTTATTTCCTCTTGGTCTCGGGGGACGATGAAGATTCTCCCCGAGTTACCCCCTACCCGTCCACTGTCGTCTGAACCCGCACCGTCTAATGATTTCCATGTGCGACGTCCGCCCCGGATTTCCCAACCAGGAAATCAAAATCGACCCCGGTGTCAGCTTGCTGGACGTGCTTCAGGAAGAGGCTCACATAGCCGCGTTCACTGTGCGTCGGCCTCGGCTGCCAGTTTTCTCGACGCCGGGCCAATTCTGATCCCGAAACGTCCAGGTGCAGGCGGCGATCTGAAACATCCAATTCGATCATGTCGCCGTCAATCACCAGCGCCAGTGTCCCGCCAACTGCGGCCTCTGGAGCGACGTGCAATATTACGGTGCCAAACGCCGTTCCGCTCATGCGTGCGTCGGAGATGCGGATCATATCGGTCACGCCCTGCTCCAGCAGTTTCTTGGGCAGGTGAAAATTGCCCACTTCAGGCATTCCAGGATAACCCTTTGGCCCGACATTTTGCAGCACGAGAATACAGTTTTCATCGACCTCCAGATCAGGCAAATCAATGCGGGCTTCGTAGTCCTCATAATCCGAGAACACGACAGCCCGCCCGCGATGTTTCAGCAGAGCCGGGGTAGCTGCCGACGGCTTGATAATCGCCCCATTTTCACACAGATTGCCATGCAGCACGGTCAACCCAACCTCCTGCTGAAATGGTTGGTCGATCGAGGCAATCACATCACGATTGTAGTTCGGCGCATTCTCGGTATTCTGGCGGAGGCTCTGGCCGTTCACGGTGAGTGCATCCCCATGCAGATGATCGTTGAGTTCGCGAATCACCGCGGGCAGCCCGCCTGCATAATAAAAATCCTCCATCAGGAATTCGCCCGATGGCATCAAATTCACCAGCAGCGGCATGTGGCTGCCCAGCCGGTCAAAATCATCCAGCGTGAGGTCGATACCCAATCGTCCGGCAATAGCCAGCAGATGCAGGACAAAGTTGGATGATCCGCCGACTGCTGCGTTAATCTTGATCGCATTCTCCAGGGCGGGCCGCGTCAGGATCTGCGAAAGGCGCAAATCTTCCTTCACCATCTCGACGATCCGTCGCCCGGACAACTGAGCCAGTTTACGCCGCCGGGAATCGGAAGCCGGAATCGCCGCCGCTCCGGGTAAGGTCAGCCCTAACGCTTCCACCATGCAGGCCATAGTCGAAGCGGTTCCCATGGTCATGCAGTGTCCATCACTGCGCGACATGCAGGACTCGGCATCCAGATAATCATCCAACGTAATCGCCCCGACGCGAAGATCATCGCTTAACCGCCACACATCAGTGCCAGAACCAATATCATGCCCGCGATATTTGCCGTTGAGCATCGGGCCGCCGTTGACGACAAGCGTCGGCAAATCCACGCTCGCCGCGCCCATTACGCAGGATGGCGTCGTTTTATCACACCCGGTCAGCAGCACCACTCCATCCAGCGGATTCGCGCGGATGACCTCTTCAACCTCCATGCTTGCCAGATTGCGAAACAGCATCGTCGTCGGTCGCATCAGCACCTCGCCCAGCGACATCACCGGGAACTCCAGTGGCAGGCCGCCGGCTTCATACACGCCGCGCCGAACAAACTCGGCCAGGACACGAAAGTGCCCGTTACACGGCGTCAGTTCCGACCAGGTGTTACAGATGCCGATCACTGGTCGGCCATCAAAGAGGTCGTCCGGGTAGCCCTGATTCTTCAACCAACTCCGATGGGTAAACCCGAGCGTGTCGAATCTTCCGAACCATTCCTGACTGCGTAACTTAAATGTTTTGTGGTCCATAAATAATCTCAAATCCATATCATGTCGTTAAAAAGGATCGATTTGTCCAGAATTCGGTGATCGGGAGCCAGTTCCGCACGAGAGTATAGTCTATTTTGGATTAGCGGCGAATTTAGGTTCCTACAGGTAGAATATGGAAAATGCGTGGGAGAAATATTATGAGAATTGCAATTGCCAAATTTGGGCAGGAAACCAGCAGCTTCAGCCCGGTTTCTACCACCCTGGACACTTTCAAACTATATGGACTATACGAGGGTGAGGCGCTGCTGGAAAAAGCCAGAGGGGTAGGCGCGGTGGGCGGCTTTTTGGATGCAGCTGCGGCGTTAGAGCTGGAATGGACGCCTATTCCCCTCTTTAGCGCGTGGGCCGGAGCCAACGGCATTATTACGGCTGACACACTCAAGTTTTTTGAAGATAAGCTGATTGCCAGCTTGC
>JAIOHO010000278.1 GCA_019912905.1 Anaerolineae bacterium | reverse complement strand
CCGCTGGACCGCTTCTACGTCACGTCGTTCCCGCAGTTCTTTGCTCAGCCCGCAACCTGGTCGAGCACCCATGCCATGATCGTTCCGCTGGGCCTGAATCCTGACCCGGCCCGGATCGATCGCGTCATGAAATTCCTGGCGTGGATGAACGAAAACAACGGCGTGTGGGCTTACACCGGCCACTTCCCGGTCAACAAAGACTTCGTTGCATCTGAGGCGTTCACCTCGATTCCGCACCGCACCGAATACCTGAACTTCCAGGATACCGCCGTCCCGATGCCGCGCCTGAACTGGGTCACGGCCTTCGAGGACATCATGAACGAAGAAATTCAGGCCGCCGTGCTGGGCGACAAATCGACTGAACAGGCGCTGGCTGATGCCCAGTCGCGCTTCGAAGACTTTGCCGCCTTCGGCCAGTAGTCCAGATTAGCTGGTATCACCCTGGGAACACAGCCGATCAGACTGTGTTCCCTTTTTTGTGCCCGAAGGAAAAGACAGGCGAAATTGATACAAAGACGAACGGTCATGGATGCAGCATATCTCGCCGGGGTTTCGTTGATTGCGGTGGTCTGGCTCAGCCCATTGATCGAGCCAGCAGGGGCCGTGCTGCCTGCGATACCCTCGCTGCTGGCTTCGGCTTCGGTGCGCCGCTGGCTCGGGAACAGCGTGTTCATATCAACCGTCCATACCGCGTTTCAAATGAGCGTCTGTACCAGCGCTGCCTATGCCTTCGCGCGCATTCCCTTTGCAGGCAAACGGCTCGTTTACGGAATCGTCATTTCGGGGTTTATGATCCCGGAGCAGGCGTTTTTTATCCCGATCTATCTGATGTTCGCCAACCTGAATCTTCACAACACTTACTTTGCTTTGATTATCCCCGGGGTCGCCTCTCCGGTTGTGCTCTTTCTGCTCACTCAGTTTTTCAGAGGGATTCCCACCGACCTGGATGACGCCGCGAAAATGGATGGGGCCGGTCGCCTCCTCATCTTCCTTAAGATTATCCTGCCGCTGTCCATGCCGGTGCTGGCCGTCATCATCCTGTATTCCTTTCTGGCGAACTGGAACAGCTACCTGTGGCCGCTGGTTTCAGCGACCAAACAGGACATGTGGACCCTGACCATCGCGCTCAAAAAGCTGGCGAGCACCAGCGGTCTGATGGGTGGCGTGGCCGCCGCGTGGCTGGCGGGGGCACCCCTTATCCTCCTGTTTTTCATCTTCCAGAAACGCATCTTTAACGGTATCCGCTTCTACAGCGGAATTGATTAACCAAGGAGCATCATATGACTGGTCCGCGAAATGAATATCCTCGACCCCAGTTTGTACGCCCAGACTGGCTGTGCCTCAACGGGGAGTGGCAGTTTGAGATCGACCAGGGCGACAGCGGACTCGATCGCGGCCTGCTGGACCGCGACCTGAACAGCCGCATCATCGTCCCCTTCTGCCCCGAATCGAAGCTGTCCGGCATCGAGAATCATGATTATCTCAATGCCGTCTGGTACCGGCGCGAGGTGACTATCCCAGCGCAATGGACCGGGCGGGACGTACTGCTGCATTTCCAGGCCGTCGATTACGACACGACGGTGTGGGTCAACGGCGTCGAAGTCGGGCGGCATCGCGGCGGATCTTCGCCCTTCACCTTCAATCTGCGCGGGGTCGCGGCTCCTGGCGAGACGGTGACCCTGGTGCTGCGCGCCCGTGACAGCCACACCCGGCCCCAGCCGCGCGGCAAGCAGGCCCGCGAGTATGGACCAGAGGGTGCCATCTACGTGCGCACGACCGGCATCTGGCAGACCGTCTGGCTGGAACCGGTGCCGGAAGTGGCGCTGCGCCGCCCGCGCATCACGCCCGATGTCGCCAATCGTATGTTCCGCCTGGAGCAGCCGATCACCCAGAATCAGACAGGACTGCGCCTGCGGGCCGTACTGAAGGATGCACAGGGCGAGGTCGTCTCCGCCGAAGTCGCCGCCGACCTGGACCTGTCGCCGCGCCTCGACCTGCCGGTTCCCGAAGATCGCCTGCGGCTGTGGTCGATCGAAGACCCACACCTGTACGACCTGGAAATCACGCTGATTGATGCCCAGGGCGGCGTGGTCGATCAGATCACCAGCTACGCCGGGCTGCGCAGCCTCACCATTTCCGGCAAGGCCGTCAAGATCAACGGCAAAACCGTGTTCCAGCGGCTGGTGCTCGACCAGGGCTACTACGCAGATGGCATCCTGACGGCCCCCAGCGATGAAGCGCTGATCCACGACATCGAACTGAGTATGCAGGCAGGGTTCAATGGGGCGCGGCTGCACCAGAAAGTCTTTGAAGAACGTTTCCTGTATCATGCCGACCGCATGGGCTACATCGTCTGGGGTGAATTCCCGGACTGGGGGTGCAGCCGGATGGGGCCGCTGAATGACGAACATCAGAAACCCGGGCCGGATTACATTACCCAGTGGCTGGAAGTGCTGGAACGTGATTATTCGCACCCGGCCATCGTCGGCTGGTGCCCGCTCAACGAAACCTGGCAGTCAATCACCGATCAGATCACCGATCTGGACGATGTGACGCGCGGCATGTACCTGGCGACCAAGGCGATGGACACCACCCGCCCGGTGCTGGATACGTCCGGTTACTCACATCGCGTGGCTGAACCCGATATCTATGACAGTCACGATTACACCCAGGACCCGGATACCTTCGCGCAGCGTCACGCGGGCCTCGCCGAGGGGAAACCGTATCTCAACAGCTTCGAGAACTGGGCACTCCCGGCGCGTATGGTAGACAACAAAAACTGGTCGCTGCCCTATCGCGGCCAGCCTTATTTCGTCAGCGAATTCGGCGGCATCTGGTGGAACCCGGATGTCAAGGCAGGCGAAGTATCGTGGGGCTATGGCGACCGCCCGACCTCCATCGAGACATTTTACGACCGCTTCGAGCGCCTGTGCGCCATCCTGCTGGATGACGTGAATATGTTCGGCTACTGCTACACCCAGCTCACCGACGTGTATCAGGAACAGAACGGCGTCTACAAGTTCGACCGCACCACCAAGTTCGATATGGATCGCATCCGGGCTGCCCAGCAGAAACCGGCAGCGATCGAGCTAAAGGGTTAACGATCTGTCATCAAACGGGGCACGGCCTGTCGTGCCCTTTACTTTGACCATGTCGGACCCATCGACCATCTTTTTTGAATTTCGCCAGTGAACGAAAGGGTTTTCGTGTGACCACTCCATTACGACCGCCAGCCGTGCCGCTGGTGGTCAACGATCCTTACCTCAGTGTCTGGTCGGCCAGCAACGCGCTGACGGACCGCTGGACATCCCATTGGACCGGGACGCGCCAGACCATGTTCGGGATGGTGCGTATCGACGGCCAGCCCTACCGCTTCATGGGCATGACCAATCGGAATTACGGCATCGACATTCCGCCGATGACCCAAACGAGTGTCGAGGTGCTGCCCACGCGCACGATTTACCAGTTCGAGGCAGCGGGCATCCGTCTGACGGTGACGTTCATGACGCCGCTGCTGCCCTATAACCTCGACGTGCTGTCGCGCCCGGTGACCTACGTGGACTTTCAGGCGGCAGCCAGCGACGGGCAGGCGCATACTGTGGCACTGTACACCGATGTCGGCTCAGATTGGGTTGTGAACACGGTCGAACAGCACATCGTCTGGGGGCGTCACCGGATGAACGACCGCGACCTGCTCTG
>JAIOHO010000277.1 GCA_019912905.1 Anaerolineae bacterium | reverse complement strand
CCAGGATGGTGCTCGATTCCGGGGTACGCAGCCCGGCAAAGAACAGGTTGTGCCAGGGGTCGGTCCACAGCAGCAGGATGGCAGCGACCGGTTCGATCGCCAGCAGGACCAGCGTCGATCGGCTGATCCAGTGTTCATGGTGGGTGTAGGTGACGATGAACAGGAAGAAGGCCGTCGGAACCGTGCATACCCCAAAGTAGGTGGCATTCAACCAGAACAGGCGCGTGGATGGGGCGGATGACATCCAATAGAAGGCGTAAGTGAGGGTCCATTCGACCAGAGCCAGGGTAAAAACCAGCACCAGCCAGGCACCGGCTGCGGTGCGCCGTCTCCAGACAATCGCGGTGACCGTCGCGGAGGTCGCGGCTGAGATCAGGAGGAGCAGGGTATAGAAAAGGGCGTAAGTATCCACTGAGAATTGCATTTCCTCTGACGTGTGAAGGTGAGAGGCTTTCCAATCTCCTCTAGGTTCAGTGTATCCGAATAATCGCCCCACGAATGATGACGTTGCGTGGATATTTCGGAGCAGCCCGATTCACGCGCAGGAGACTCTATCTATAATGATCATTCCGTTTGTCGAAATGAGAAGCGCGCCGCCGAAAATGTCTACTCTGGCGATTCCCAGCGTCGCGTGTCCGGTTTGTCATTCCCATACGTATTCATGAAGGCGAACTCGATGGAGAATTGAAACAGAATATAACGATCCTCTGGGGTATAGGAAGACGCCTGCACCGCCTGTTCCCGTATGCGGGGATCGTCCGTTAATGCCGCCCGACCTCGGACATAAAACTCCCCTTTACCGCCGCTCGAATCTTCCACCGCGCAGTGCAGCGTGTAGCGGGCGTCGCGCACCAAATCTTTGCCTTTGGGCGAAGTGGGTTCCATAAAAAGATACAACTGCTCGCCGATGATAGGGGTAACGGGATGCACGCGCGGGCTGCCATCGGCCCGAACGGTGCCCAGGTAGGCCACGCGGCTTTCGAAACGGGCCTGACCGAACGCGGCAAATTCCGGGGCCTGCCGCGCGAATTCTTTCCAACTGGTCATGATCTATCGGTCTCCGATCGGATAGAGTACAGGCTTGATGTCCACGATTGGCGTCCCATCTATGGCTTCGAGGGGGGCCACTTGCAACGTCTGCCCGGCAATCTGCAAGACCGAAACCTGATGGAGTCCAATCGGGTTGGGACGGTGGGGGGACCGGGTGGCAAAGACACCGGTCAGCGGCGCAGCGGGATTTCCGCGTGGATGCACTTGTAAGACATCCCGCTGCGCCCGGCGCAGCCATGTCAGGACGATCAGATGATCGCCAATATGGATTCCGTCGAGTCCCGCCGCAACCTGCGGCGTAAGCTCCAGCCACGCTTCGTAACCACCCTCATCCCCTTGTTTCGGGGCATTCGCAGGATCGACCAGTTCAGAGCGAATGACCCCAATCGGTTCGATTCGATAACTGGTTTCGTTCATGTCGCGCCCCTTTGAGATGCGGCGTTCAGACATGCTAATGATCCTAGAGCCGGAGCATCTCGTCAAGCCGCCGCTGAAGATAAGCGCGCTCAACGGGGTTCCCGCACAGGACGAGTGCCCGTTCATACGCGTCTGCCGCCGCCTCACGCTGGTGGGTCCGCCGGAGTAAATCAGCCCGGGCCACGTGATAGGGATAATAATCCTCCAAACCCTCGATCTGCTGCAACATCGTCAGGCCGACGGTCGGACCCTGGGCCATCGCGACGGCGACAGCCCGGTTGACCGCCACCACCGGCGACGGCATCATGACCGCCAGTGTGCCATAGAGCGCCGCAATCTGCGGCCAGTCGGTTTCGTTGGGCGTCGCAGCTTCGGCATGAACGGCACTGATCGCGGCCTGCACCTGATATGGCCCCGGATGATAAAGCGCGAGGGCCTCATCCAGAATCGTGATGCCTTCGCGGATTTTTACGGCGTCCCAGCGCGTGCGATCCTGTTCGTCCAGCAGCACGAGGCGGCCTTCCGCATCCAGCCGCGTCTCCCGGCGCGAATCGTGCAGCAGCATCAGCGCCAGAAGACCGTGCGCCTCGGCGCTGGCGGCAGACGGCAGCAGCAGAACCAGCACCCGGGCCAGGTGGAGGGCTTCGCGGCATAAATCGCCCCGTGTCAGTGCCTCGCCGCTGGTGGCCGTATAGCCCTCGTTAAAAATCAGGTAGATCACCGCCAGCAGCGCATCGAGCCGTTCCGGGAGTAAATCGGCAGGCGGCACGCGGTAGGGGATACCCGCATCGCGGATTTTTCGTCGCGCTCGTGCCAACCGCTGCGCCATCGTCGTCACCGGTACCAGAAACGCTCGCGCGATCTCCGCTGTGGACAGCCCGCCCAGCGTGTGCAGCGTGAGTGCGACCTGGGCTTCCGGGGCCAGCGCGGGATGGCAGCAGGTAAACATCAGTTTCAGGCGGTCATCGGGAATCGGGCTGTCCATCTCGGTTTCATCCTGGTTGTGGGCGGCGAACCTATCGAGATCGACCGCAGCCTGCTCCCGCGTCGAGACACGCCGCAGACGATCAATCGCCCGGCGTTTCGCAACTGTGGTCAGCCAGGCACCAGGGTTGCGTGGAACGCCGTCAATCTCCCAGCGTTCCAGCGCGTTGACCAGCGCATCTTGCAGCGCATCCTCGGCCAGCGCGAAATCACCAAGCTGGCTGATGAGCGCCGCCAGAACACGTCCGTGCTCTTCGCGGAAGGTCTTTTCGATCCGGGCTGCTGCGGTCATCCCTGCCTACTGATTCGGTGCCCACAAGGGCCGGATTTCGACGGAGCCGTATTTGGCCGTGGGAATCTTCTCCGCCCAGCGAATCGCTTCGTCGAGGTTCTCGCATTCGAGCAGCGAGTATCCGCCCAACTGCTCGTGGGTTTCGGCGAACGGGCCGTCGGTGATCAGCGATTTGCCCTCGCGGACGCGCACCGTCGTGGCACTGGAGTCGGGCGCTACGCCGCCGTTCGACAACATTACCCCGGCGGCATTGGCTTCTTTCATGTAAGCTGCCCAGGCCTGATAGAGTTCCTCTGGGGTATCTTCTGGCGCTTCAGATTCGCTGGCGTACATCAGCAGCAGATATTTCATGCGGTTCTTCTCCCTTTTGAACAGATTGTAGGCCGTTTTTGTGGTTCTGTATAAACGTCGGATCAAGTGGCCTCAGAATGACAGGTCAGCAGAGGTTCTCATCATCCCCTCATAAATAGATCGGGATCGTGGGATGACTCGGTTCTTTTGCCGGAACGCCGATCCAGAGCCATAATCGATTCTTGGTGACCATCATTCAAGATAGGGTAATCGAAGGTAATGAACAGCCAGGTTTCGGTGGTGGACCGGATGCAGATCCAGATCGACTTGTGGGATGCCGTGCTGGACCGGCGCAGCATCTTCCTGACGTGTTATGCCATGATGACCCGCAACATGCTCGTGGCGGCGGAGGCCGGGGAGTTTCGCGATGGCCTATGGGTGTCGGCGCTGCTGCATCATTTTGCCGATTATTATTTCGACGCGCTCGAACGGCACGATCGCCAGCAGGCGGATACTCCGGCGGTGTGGCGGCTGACCTTTGAGGCGTCGGGCAACCCTCGCCTGCACGTGCTTCAGCATCTTTTCCTCGGTGTGAATGCCCACATCTGTTACGACCTGGTGTTTGCTCTGCGCGATATGATCGGACCGGAATGGGCGCATCTGTCGCCTGTGCAGCGCCAGGCGCGTTATGAGGACCACTGTCACGTCAATGAGATCATCTACCAGACGATCAACCGCGTGCAGGATCAGGTCATCGAGCGCTACAGCCCGGCGATGGACCTGGTGGACAAGCTGTTCTTCTCCCTGGACGAATGGATGATCTACCGGATGATTGCCAACTGGCGCGAACAGGTGTGGCGTGATGCGGCTCAACTGGTCGCCTGTTCGACGGATTCTGAATCCGGCCCGGTTTGCCAGCGGGTGGAAGCACATGTCCTGAATTATGCCTCGGCCATCCTGGGCGAGCGCGGCCTGCCCGGTCTGCTGGACATCCTTACCTGACGCCGCTGACCGCGCGCTTTTCGGGGTACAGGTGGAGGATGTCATCCTCGCTGGGCTTGCAGATGCCGCGCTCGGTAATCAGGCCGGTGACGAGGCGCGCCGGGGTGACATCAAACCCGTAATTGGCGACCGGACTGGCTTCCGGGGTCAGCAGTACGGTTTCGATGGAACCGCTGGCCGTGCGCCCGTCCATGTATTTGACTTCTTCGGCGTGACGCTGCTCGATGGGGATTTCGTGGAGGCCGTCACGGATGGTCCAGTCGAAGGTGGAGGAGGGCAGGGCGACGTAGAAGGGCACATCGTTGTCCTTTGCCGCCAGCGCCTTGAGATAGGTGCCGATCTTATTGGCGACGTCGCCGGTATAGGTAGTGCGATCGCTGCCGACGATGCACACATCGACCATGCCGTGCTGCATCAGGTGACCGCCGACGTTATCGGCGATGACGGTATGGGGTACGCCGTGCTGCCCCAGTTCCCAGGCGGTCAGGCGCGCGCCCTGGTTGCGCGGGCGGGTTTCATCGACCCACACATGCACCGGAATGCCGCGATCGAAGGCGGCATAGATCGGCGCGGTGGCCGAGCCGTAATCAACGAAGGCCAGCCAACCCGCGTTGCAATGCGTCAGAATATGGACCGGTTCGCCGGGCTTGCGTTTGGCGATGGCTTCGATCAGGGCGAGGCCGTGCTCCCCAATGCGGCGGCAGAAATCGGCGTCTTCGTCGGCGATCTGCCCGGCGGTGTCGCGGGCGATGGCGACCATGGCGTGGAGATCCTCACCGGCGCGAATGGCGTCCAACTGGCGATCGACGGCCCAGGCCAGATTTACGGCGGTAGGGCGTGTGGCTTTCAACTGGTCCCCGGCTTCCGCGAGGAATTTTAGAAAGGCTTCGGCAGAAGTGCGCGGGGCTTCGAGCGCGGCTAAATACATACCATAACCCGCTGTCGCGCCGATCAATCCCGCGCCGCGTACCGTCATATCCTGGATGGCCGCGGCTGTGGCTTCGACGGTGGTCAGGTCCATAATCACAAATTTGTGCGGCAAGCGCCGCTGGTCGATAATCTGCACGACCGATGGATTATCCGCTTTGAGCCAGATCGTCCGGTAATGCGTTCCGGCGACGTTCATATCCTGTGCCTCCGCTTGTCCGTCGAAATCCGCCTTCATTATAACGCGCCGGGCTGCGCCTGTCCGCTGCGGTTGGGGTGGCGTTCGGCAGGTTTCCGGCGGGACGAATGACCCTGCGTTGCCGGAGGCTGGGCGCGGGGGTACACTGGGCGCTGGCTCATCCCACATGAGGAGAATCCCCTTGCAGATGAACGTCCCCTGGCGCAAGACGACTCAGTTGCTGGCCCCAGCCCGGCACACCCCCTCAGCGCCCGGCCAGTACGATCTGTATCCCGGTTTCCCGGTCGGCAGCGGCCAGATTGCGCTGGGCTATGACGCGCTGGCGGTGCAACTGGCGGGTCAGACTCAGGTGATGCTCGACGGCTACGGCGGGGTGCTGTGGGCGAACCTGCTCGAGCAACTGGACGCGGCGCTGAAG
>JAIOHO010000276.1 GCA_019912905.1 Anaerolineae bacterium | reverse complement strand
CCCTGATCGCCCGCTGGGATGATGACAATACCGTCGGCTTCGGCCTGACCGGGAGCTATGTGCGCGGCGACGCCCAGCTCTACAGCGACGTGGACCTGTGGCAGTTCGTCCAGGCCATGCCGGACGACCCTTTTGCCGAATATACGCTGCGGCAGGAAGGCGATTTTCTGATCAGCCTGTCGCTGCGCACCATCGAGTCGCAGCGCGAGAAGATGGCGCGGCCTGAAGGCGCACTGTCCGCCGTACCGGGCCTGCGCCAGATGCGCGTGCTGCTGGATAAGACCGGCGCGGTGACCGCACTGATTCAGGAAGCGCGTGATTTTCAATGGGAGTCGCTTCAGGCGGCTGCGGACGTGTACGCCAGCCACGAACTGCTGGGGAACTCGGAAGAAGCCTACAAGCTCATGAGCGGCCTGCGCCTGTCCGACGATCACATGATTCTGTTCTGGCTGCCCTGGCTGGTGGTCGGGCTGACGCGCGCGGTCGCCATCCACCGGGGAATCCTGACGGACAGCGAGAACACCTTTTACCGGCAGGTGCAGCAGGCCATGGGGTATGACAGTGCCTGGACTCAGGCACACCGGTTAGCGATGGGCACGCGGATGGCGTCACCGAACATGCAGGCGCGCGCCGGGCTGCGGCTCTATCGCGAAACGGCGGCAGTGCTGAGTCCGATTCTGCTGCCGGAGCACGAAGCGGTGATCGACCGGACGCTCCGACAGTTAGCCCGTTTTGTCGATTAAGAACAGGTCAGGTAGGCCGCTTCATCGCGGTCAGGGCATGATAGAATAGGCCGAAGTGCCTGACCCATCCCCACGTGGGATCGTGTCCACCAACCGAACATCCATCGTACCGGAGCCGAAGCCCACAACCGGGGAGAGGTGAGCATAACCGCCATGTCCGACCTGATCGCAAAACCCGTCGAAACCCAGGAGGAATACCTGGCTGGCCGCGAATTGGCCGCGCGCGTCTTCACCCGAGGCAATCAGGAGGCCTATCAGAAATGGATGGACCGCGCCCTCCGCTATACCACGCTGCCAGGGTTTGCCTATGAATGGCACCGCATCGGCGTGGTCGATGATCGCGTGGTGGGGTTTCTGTCGGCCAGGCCCTACCGACTGCGCTATGGGCGTGTCGAACTGCGCGTCGGCGGCATCGGCGCGGTCTGTGTGGACCCGGATTACCGGGAGCGCGGCATTGCCTCCGCCCTGCTTCAGGACGCCATCGGCTATATGATGGCGCGCGGCGATCACTTCTCGCTGCTCGACGGCATTGCCCGCTTTTATCCCCGCTTTGGGTATCAGACCGTCTGGCCGAATTCACAACTGGTGTTCAAAGCCGCCGATGCAGCGGCGCTGGACGCCCCGCTCACCACGCGGCCCGCCACCCTTGCAGATGCGCCGCAGTTGGTCGCGCTGTATGAACGCAGTTGGGGCCAGCGAGTCACCATGCCGCGCAGCCTGGAAAATCTGGAATGGCGCTTCCGCACCTTTCCTGAGTTCAGCGTGCAGGTGGTCACCGATTCGAGCGGCCAGATCGTCGGCTATTCCAGCGGCACCGGGCACGGGCACGAGGCCATGGCCGAAACCGCCGCGGCTTCGCGCACGCTGCTGGCCCTGGCAGGCAGAGCCGCGCTGGAAAACGGCAAGGAAACGCTGGAATGGTATCTGCCCACCGATGACCGGCTGATTTATGATGCCCGCCGCTGGCTGGATTCCACCCTGCACATTCATCTCCTGCCGACCGGCCAGTGGATGGGCCGCGTGATCGACCCTGAAGCCTTCCGCGAGGCCATCCTGCCGGAAATTACCGCTCAGGCGGGCATCGACCTGCGCGGATTGATCTTCGACCTTCAGCCCGGCACGGTGCATATCGGCCTGCGCGGACAGGACGCGACCAATATGCAGCTCGACTACGGCGCATTCCTGCAAGTCGTGTTCGGCGTCCTGCCGCCGCCCATGCTCGATCTTCCGTCGGACGCGGCACAACTGCTTCAGCGCATGTTCCCGCCGCGCGTCGCCATGATCGCCCCCTGGGACTGGTTTTAAGCGGCGGCCCTGCGCAGGCATACGGCAGTGACGCATCGTTCGTGGGTCTATCGTTGCGGACGGCCAAGCCTCTTGCATGACTTGGGGGTTGAAAGTCCCGCCCCGGATTTGGGGAGGGATTTAAGGCGAGGTCTCGGCTATCCACCGGGATCAAAAGCGATCCATACGTCAGGTATATGATTGAGGAGGAATGATGTTCACGGCAGCAGAACGACAGCAGAAGATTGAGGCGATCCGCCGCTTTCCCGATGAACTGGCTGCACTGGTCACGGGCCTGAGCGAGGCCGACCTGCATACCGCCTATCTCGATGGTGAATGGACCGTCGCGCAAAATGTCCATCACGTTGCTGATTCGCACATGAACGCCTTTATCCGCGTCAAACTGGCGCTGACCGAACATGTTCCAACGATCAAGACCTATCATCAGGAATTATGGGCCGAAACCGCCGATTCGCACGATCTCCCGGTCGAAAGCTCGCTGGCGATCCTCCGGGGGCTGCATGAACGCTGGTGCGTGCTGTGGGAAAGCCTGAGCGATGACCAGTGGCTGCGCCCGGTGAATCACCCCGAAGCCGGAACGGTCACGGTCGAAGGCTTCCTCAATACCTACGCCAATCACGGCGCGGCGCACATCGACCAGATTCAACGGACACTGGCTGCCAGATCATGAGCGATTACGGCTGGCCGGTTTATGGGCATGATTGGGCGGTGGCGCAGCTTGCCAAGAGCATCGCCTATGGGCGAGTGCGCCATGCCTACCTGATCACCGGCACCGATTCGATTGGCAAGAACACGCTGGCCCATGCCTTCGCCCTGGCGCTCAACTGCACGCACCCGGATGAATCCGTGCGTCCATGCCTTCAGTGCCGCTCCTGCCATCTGGTCATGAGCCGCAATCACCCCGATATGCTCTACTCAGAGCAGGACTCGACGACCGGCACCTTAAAAATCGATTCCATCCGCTCAGTCATGCGCGGGCTGTCGATGAAACCCTTCGAGACCCGCTACCGGATCGCGCTGTTCGAGTCCTTCGATCAGGCACAGCCGCGTGCCCAGGATGCCCTGCTCAAAACGCTGGAGGAGCCATCCCCATCCGCGATCCTCATTCTGACGGCGACCCATGTGGAAGCGCTGCTGCCGACGATCCTCAGCCGCAGCCAGATCCTGAACCTGCGCCCTGTGTCGCTGGCGCTCATCCGCGACGTGCTGGTCGCGCACTATGGCGCGGATGCCGATTATGCCGAACTGCTGGCGCGACTCAGCGGCGGGCGCATCGGCTGGGCGATCTGCGCGCTCCAGGACCCGACCCTGCTCGAACAGCGGGATTGGGCGCTGGATACCCTGGAAGCCTGCATCCAGCGCGACCGAGCCGGACGTTTCGAACTGGCCCAGGACCTGGGCAAAGACAAGCTGGCACTGGGACCCATACTGGAATTGTGGCAGACCTACTGGCGTGACCTGCTGCTGCTCACCCGCGAGGGCCGCGTCTCCCCGGCCAACAGTGACCGGCTCGTCAGCTTGCAGCAGTTCGCCATCCACCTGACACCGGACGAGGTCGTCCAGGCGCTGCGGGCGACGCGCACCCTGCTGGATACGCTGCGCTACAACCTCAACGTGCGGCTGGCGCTGGAAATCATGTTTCTGGATTATCCGGGTTTACGGCGGGAATAAGCCCCATGCTGGAACTGCTCGATTACCGGCGGCGGGTGTTTGAACTCTACCAGCAGGTGCGCGCTGCCCACGGCGACCCGGCGGCCTGGGCACATTGGCGGCAGGGGCGCGATGACCTGTTCCGCAGTCATCCCCAGTCGGCGCTGGATGCTGCGCAAAAAGCCACCTTTACGGGTTTACGCTACTACGCCTATGACCCGGACTACCGTGTGGTTACACGCATCGACCGTGCCGTCGAAGACAAACTTTACGAGGGTGAAATCGGCGCGGATGGGCACATCGCCTACCGCCGTTTTGCGCAGGTGACATTCGAGCTGCCCACCGGAACCGGCAGGCTGAGTCTCTTCTGGATTATGGGCTACGGCGGCGGGGTATTTCTGCCGTTTCGCGATGCGACAAACCGCGCTACAACCTACGGGGCCGGGCGCTACCTCTACGACACCCTCAAAGGGGCGGACCTGGGGACGACGACGGACACCATCGTGCTTGACTTCAACTATGCCTATCACCCTTCGTGCGCCTACAATCCACGCTGGGTATGCCCGCTGGCCCCGCCTGAAAACTGGTTAGACTTTCCCATCCCGGTCGGCGAACGCCTGGCCTGAGCGCCCGTTTAGCCGCCGGCGATGCCGATGGCACGGCCTCCGGTGAAGAAGCGCAGCGTCTCGATGGTGCCACTTTCTCCCAGTCCGCTGGAACCCCAACTGGTGCGCGGTGCCTGGGGGTGCAAACCAAGCAGGCTAACCCCATTGATCGCGACATTGGTAACTTCCAGCGCCTGCGCAACCGCCCTGGCGCGTGCCTCATCCTCCGCATAGAGATAACAGATCACGCCGGACTCGGCCCGGTTCACCAGTTTAATAGCCTCGGCATCATCTTTGAACATGTGCACCGTGGCAACCGGCCCGAAAATCTCATCGAGGGTGTCGGCTGGCTGGCAGTTGGTAATTAAGGCCGGTTCCATAAAATAGCCGGGCATATCGGGCATGCGGGTCGGTTCATGGACGATCCCCCCGGCGGCCATCAGGCGGTCGCGCTGACCCAGGACCTGCTGCAAATGTGCCGCGTGAATGAGCGGCCCCATATCACTGTCAGGGGACAGCGAATCGCCGATCGTCACCGCTTCCAGACGTTCCAGCACACGCATCAGCAGGGCGGTGTAGCGGCTGCGGTGGACCAGCAGGCGGCTCATCCCCCGGCACCACTGCCCGTTCAGGGTGATCAATGCGCTGACCACGCCTTCTGCCGCCGCATCGAGGTCGGCATCTTCCAGCACGATCATCTGATTCAGCCCGCCCAGTTCAAGCTGAACCGGCTTCATGTGGGCAGCACAGGCCAGCGCCACCGCACGCCCTGCGCCCTGCCCGCCGGTCATCGATACGGCCTTGATGCGCGCATCCGAAATCAGCTTCATGCCCACTTCCGAGCTGCCATGCACCAGTTGGAATGTGCCTGTCGGCAGGTCATGCCGAGCGATTACATCCGCCAGAATACCACTGGTGTGCGGTGCCCATTCGGAAGGTTTGAGGATCACCGGACAGCCCGCAGCCAGGGCGCTGGCAACCTTTTGCGCCACGGAAATGCTGGACGCGCTCCAGGGCGTGATCAGAGCCACCGGTCCCCAGGGAATCCGTTCGACCGTCACCTGATTGGACAGCGCCAGCGGCTTAGAGGCAAAACGCGACTGCTTCGCCGCCTGACGAAACGCCAGCGGAACCAGACGCACCAGCGCCCGCGCCTGGCGAATCACTGTCCCGGTCGTCAGCGCTTCGATCAGCGCCAGGTCTTCCAGATGTTCATCCAGGTCATCGGCGATTTGTTCGAGCAGCAGGGCGCGGTCTTCAAAGGGAATCGAACGCCAGGCCCCCGTGTGGTGGACCCGTGCGGCGGCGGCCAGCGCCTGCTCCAGAAAAGCGTCGCTGGTCGCACGCTGCTGCTGGAGCGGTTCATTCATATTCGGGTTGCTGACCGAGGCGGACAGCTTGACCAGCGGAGTCACGCTCTGCCCATCCACATAATCCATCAGCGCATTCAGGTGGATCGGATTCATCTCACGTATCATAAACCGCTGCTCCTGCTCCGTTAAGCCGCTGTCGTAGGTCCTGTTCGCTATCCAGGGTTGTTCAGGCAGTAGGTCAAATGATTCTTACAATCCAATGCTTCCAGGCGCGCAGCTAATGCCCAGCGCTCCTTAATTATAATACCGCTGCGAGTAGGGACATGTCACGCAAGGCGGACGCACAAGGCGCAACCGTCCTGCACCATTTCTACTTAAGCACTATTATGGACAGGGATATTGAGTGCAGGTTAAAATCATGCCAAGTTTCGATGGCATCTGCTTACTGATTCTAACAAACCTGTTATGTCAGAAACATATAAACTTTGACACTCGCATTACGAGTTTTATTATGATTATTGACCATAGCATCCCATAAAGCAACCGCCTTTTATTTGTTTTTTACAAACATGACTCCAAGACAGCCAGTGAATCTGTATATTCTGACCGATTTTAAGCCGATTGGTCCAGCGCATGAGGATAAGATGAATCATTTCCCAGCCGCGTGGAAACAGCGTGCCCGCCAGCTCAAAGCTCAGACGACTGCGCTTTATCTGGCCTATCGCGACCCGCGAACGCCCTGGTATGCCCGGGTCGTGGCGGCGCTGGTCGTCGCCTATGCCTTCAGCCCGATCGACCTTATTCCCGATTTTATCCCCGTGCTGGGTTATGTGGATGATTTGATTCTCGTCCCGCTGGGGATCATCCTGGCCGTGCGGATGATCCCGCCCGAGGTGTGGGCCGACAGCCTTAAAAAAGCGCACCAGGAAGCGGCTAAACCGGTGAATAGGGCCGCCGCCGTGGTCATCGTCGCGCTCTGGCTGCTGCTGGCGGCGATTGCCATCCGCTGGTTCGTGGGAATTGCGACCTGATTACGCGGCATTCAGCGTGTCGAGGACAAGCTGCAAGGCGGCCTCGGCGCTGGCATTTTTGACGGCCAGGCGGTCGCCATCCCAGATATGGCGCTGGACCACCAGCAGATCATCCGGCCCGGCCAGAGCGATATACGTCAGACCGACCGGTTTTTCGGAAGTGCCACCGCCCGGTCCGGCGATCCCGGTAATACTCACCGCCACATCGGTTTTGAGAAGCTGGCGGACCCCGGCGGCCATTTCGAGCGCTGTCTGTTCGCTGACCGCACCATGCGCCAGCAGCGTGCCCTGCTTGACCCGCAGCACCGTCTGTTTGACCGAATTGGAATAGGCGACGATCCCCCCGGCCACATAAGCCGAACTGCCCGGGATATTGGTCAGCCGGTGCAGCACCAGCCCACCAGTACACGATTCCGCCGTGCTGATCGTCCAACCGTGTGCCAGCAGCGCCGCGCCCACCTGTGATTCTAACGTTTCGGACATATGCCCCCCTGACATTTCATCATTTTATCCTAACAAATGCCGCCAAATTCCCATAATCCCTTGATGCTATTCTGCGCGGTTACCGCTATAATGTGGGAAAGGTGCTCACCCATTTGGGATAATGAGGGATAATCCGTCACAATGGGCTATTGGGGCTGGCGACCGCTACTCAGCACCCTGGTTATCTGTGTCTGGATAACCGGATGCAGTCTAACCAGTCAGTCAGCGCTTGTCGATGCTCCCACTGAGATACCCCAGCTTACCCTGACACTGCGGGTTCGCGCACCCCGAGCGCCCACACCCTCCCCCATTTCACCAGCGACCGCCACTGAAACGTCCACGGAAGCCGATGGTTCCACCCTCTACAGGGT
>JAIOHO010000275.1 GCA_019912905.1 Anaerolineae bacterium | reverse complement strand
CAGAGATACCCTTTACCAGACGCAGCCGCCTTGTTTGGTGGGACGCACCGAGGGCTGAGCAATGTCGGTCGTGCCTTTATAGCCGTAGGGATCTTTCCCGGCGATCATGACGATGTCGCGGTAATCGGCGATGGCGAAGCGTGTGCCATCCTCGAACTTGGTCCAGGGCAGCAGGGACTCGGCGCTCATGTAGTGGTTGACGAGCACGCGGCGGTAGCCGGTTTTGGCGTTGTTGGGCAGCGACCGGTGCAGCAGGTAGCCGTTGAAGAACACAATCGCCCCGGTTTTGACATTGACGGGGATGGCGTCTTCTTCGCGGTAGGGAAAATCGTAGGATTCGACGGTGCAGTCAAAGCGGGGATCATTCTGCTGTTCCTGCGGCCACAGCACGCCCGGTTGATGGGATCTGGGCAGCAGCCACAGCGTCCCGTTTTCCACCGTCGCGTCATCCAGTGCCATCCACGCCCCGGTCAGCGACCGATCCCGGCTGGGGATAAAGTCCTCATCCTGATGCCAGGCCTGCCCCGGTTTGCCCGCCGATTTGACGAACAGCATCGACTGCATCGACTTGATGTTGGGGCCGATGACCTTCGTCAGCACATCGACGATGACCGGGTGCGCCAGGTAGCGGTACATGATCTCCGAGATTTTGTGCGGGAAATGGATGCACAGGTAGCGCTGGATGACTTCGTCGTCGGTTTCTTCCGGCGAATGCGTATAGGCGTTACGGATTGGCCCCCGCTGCCCGCGGCAGATGGCGACCGTTTCGCGCCGCAGCTCATCCACTTCCTCCAGACTCAGCGCATTTTCGACGACGAGATAGCCGTTCTCGCGGAAGAACGCGGCCTGGGCATCAGTGATTTCCGGGTAAAGGTGTGTACCCGTGGTAAAGAGAGTTTCTGCCTGTGCCATTGGGGATTGCTCCAAAAACTAGAAAATCTGTTCAGGGATGCGTCGGGCAGATTGCGGCCACACACCCATGCAGCGGAGGCAATCTGGGCCTAAAGACTGTCAGCCAGAGTCTTTCGAGCCAAACACACACTATAATCATAACATCATGAAATTGCGGATTCGATGCCTGGGGTTGGCGAAAATGTGTCTGAAATGATCATGATGCCGCACCTGTGGCCCGAACACGTGACCGTCGGAGATGTCGTTTACCCGCCCGGCGGCGTGCTGGGGCCGCGCATTCAGTATTCGATCGAACTGGTCATGGTCCACAACGGCGAGATGACCGTGTGGATCGACGGGCAGTGCCGGTATGCGCCTGCCGGGAGCGTGTCGATCCTGTTTCCCGGCCACGAAGAACGCTTCGCCTTTTCGACACAGATGGACACCTATCACAGCTTCGTGCACCTGTGGCTGCCGGATTTGCCCGACGAAATTGAACGCCGCCTGCTGCGCTTGCCCTGGCCGCTGCCGCTGTCGTCCGCCATGCACGACCTGACGCGCAGCGCCCTGCACCTGCGGCGCTCGTCGCTATCGACGGCAGATGGGCTGCTCAGGACACTCGGCCTGCACATGCTGTGGCGCTACCTGGGCGAGGGCGAACGGCTGCTGGCCGGGGAAGAATCCGGGCATCCGGCGGTCGAACGTGCCCGCCAGTTTATTCAGGCGCACCTGAGCGAATCGCTGGCGCTGGCGGACATCGCGCAGGCCGCAGCCATCAGCCCGCCGCATCTGATTCGTCTGTTTCGGGCCGAATTCGACCGCACGCCGATCGCGTATCTGTGGGAGCAGCGCGTGCGCCAGGGCATCGAACTGCTGGAGAACACCGGCCTGCCAGTGGGGTTGATTGCCGAGCAGTGCGGCTTCCAGACCAGCTATCATTTTTCGCGGCGGGTGCGTCAGGCGACCGATCTCTCGCCGGTCGAAGTCCGCCGCCGGGCCTGGGGGCAAGAACCCCCACACCCCCCTGAATCAACTGTCCAGTGACATCCACAAAATCAGGCGGCAGTTGTCCACGTCGCAGCGCAGTGCCGCGCCGCTTTGATCCAACAGATCAAACGTGATCCGTAAGGTGCCGCCGGCGTCCATCGCGCTCGCCGCCAGAGTCAAGAAACTGTCCGCGTTTGCAGCCGAAACCGGGGCCGCGAAAAAGAGGATATTGGTCCCCGGCACGGGGCTGGCGCAGCGTACCTGAACCCGGTTGGAGAACACCGCCAGTTGAATAGGGTCACATTCGACCCGGGTTTCATCCTGCATCGAAGCCGGTTCGGCTAATCGACTTGGCAGCAAAACGCCGAGCAGGACGACTAAGATTACCAACAAACCGGTAACAGAAGATTTCTTAAGCATGATTCTTTTCCTCCAAAAAAAAAAGCCGAAGACCCATAAGCCTTCGGCAGATACAGCGATACTTTTATGTTTTCTGCCGCTGTGGTTTCACAGGCAGCGCAAAATTCTTTCTTATCTTATGGCAGCCATGACACGGATGGGTCATGCCCTCATTGTGACAAACATCACGACCGTTCGTGATCCCCTGGCTTGAGTTTCGCCCGGTACTGCTGGCGCAGATCGTCGAGGGGGCGGAACTGGCCGTTTGCATCCTGATACTGCCAGTGCATCCAGCCGTTGCAGGAGGGGGTGCCTTTCAACTGCGCGCCCAGGCGGTGAATCGAGCCGACCTGATCGCCCGCTTGCAGACGGCCATCCGGCAGAATCACGGCCTCACAGTCCGGTTGGTCGAACCACAGACGATCTCCCGCCTGGAGATAGCCCGCTTCGAGCAGCCGCCGGAAGGCCACGCGGGGTGGTTTGGGGGGTTCCGCCAGCAGCGGATCATCCAGCGGAAGCGGCGTCACGTGTTCGAGTCGTTCCTGAATCAGCGCGACATAGGCCGGGTCGCGTTCGATGCCGAACCACTGGCGGCGCAGGTGTTGGGACATGGCGGCGGTCGTGCCGCTGCCCAGGAACGGGTCAAAAACCACGTCGCCGGGGCTGCTGCTGGCGAGCAGAATGCGCCGGAGCAGTTCTTCGGGTTTCTGGGTGGAATGCAGTTTCTTGCCATCGGCATCGCGCAGACGTTCCGCACCGCCGGTGGCCTGGATTTTCCACACCGATCCCAACTGCTTGCCGGGGCTGAAATCGTTGAATGGCTTCATGCGGTGATGATGGAAGGTGTAGCGGCTGTCCGGCGATTTTTTGGCCCAGATGACGAACTCGACGTCATTTTTGAGGCGCGTGCCGTTGAAGTTGGGCATGGCGTTAGACTTGAACCACGTCACCGTGTTGAGAATCCAGAAGCCCAGGTCCTGCATGATCGTGCCGACGCGGAAGATATTGTGATAGGTGCCGGACACCCAGATGGTCGCGCTGTCCTTCATGAGGCGGCGGCAGCCGGTCAGCCAGGCGCGGGTGAAGGCGTCGTAATCGGCGAAGCTGGCGAACTGATCCCAGCCGTCATCCACCGCATCCACGCGCGTCAGGTTGGGCCGCCACAGATCCTCCTTCAGTTGCAGGTTGTAGGGCGGATCGGCAAACACCAGATCGACACATTCTTCCGGCAGCGTCGGCAGGATGTCAAGCGCATCACCGAGGAAAACCTGGTTAAAAGGGCAACAATCACCGACATGACTGTTCTTGCCGCTCACGAAAATTGCTCCATATACTCGACAACTATGATGCTGGCTTACCCTCAAAGTCATCATGGATAGATGAAGTTGACCTTACCCTGAATCGACGGACAGGGAAACTGTCAGGGGCAGGCAAGCTGGTCAAACTGGTCGGGGCTGAGATAGCCGAGTGCCGCATGCCGCCGCTGACGGTTGTACCAGATTTCGATGGACTCCAACAGCGTGATGCG
Source organism: Anaerolineae bacterium (assembly GCA_019912905.1). Taxonomy (GTDB): domain Bacteria; phylum Chloroflexota; class Anaerolineae; order Aggregatilineales; family Phototrophicaceae. The sequence continues at coordinate 12,717 of JAIOHO010000275.1, read as the reverse complement.
TGCTGCCGCTTGTGATGGAAAGGGGCGGTCAGCACACTCCGTTTTCAACCTGCCCCAGAAGCTTTCTTTCATAGCATAGTCGCAGCAGCGGCCTACAGTGTGCATACTGGTTGGCACGCCAGCCGCTTCCAGCAGACTCAGGTGGTCCTCACTGGTGGACTGGCTGCCCTGGTCGGAGTGAGGCAGGGGCGGTGTGCCGCGCTGATCGACCGCCAGGTGCCAGGCGTCGCCGTATTTCTTGTAGGGTCCCATTGTCTCTCTTTACGCTCAGTCTATCGGACATTGCTGGTTTCCGCTGAACCGGGGTAAGGTCAGCATCTCCCCCATCTTGTTCTACCAACTGCTCACCGACAACTCCTGACTTTCCTCCCCCTCTGCCGCCGTAACCCCTTCGGCGGCGGCAAAACCTCTCCGCCGACTGGTCTCAGAGTTGCCAAGCGGCGCATGATGGATCAAAATTACAGAAGGTTTCATTGGAGCAAACCAGGGGCTAACTATGAGCACACCATTCGACCGCCGCATCTTATGGGTCCATTGGGAAGGCGAAGCCGTCCGTGAGAGCAGCGTCGAAGCCCTGGCCGACCACATCCGCCGCGAAACCCCCAACGTGGCTGGGGTCGTCCTCAAAACCAGTCATGGCCCACACTGGCAGGGCACGTTCGATCAGCGGCGCGCGCTGGCGATCTACGGGCCGGATACGCTCCAGCGCTGGGTCCAGGTGTTGAACGACCGCCGTCTGGAAGCCCATGCCTGGTGTGTCGTGCAGGCTGAAGACATCGCCCGCGAAAGTGAAACCATTCTGGCCGCCTGCCGTGTCCCCGGCATCCAATCCATGCTGCTCCAGGTCGATGCCGGTGCTCCGGCGTTCAATGGCGGCAGCGCCCAGGCCACCCGCGACCTGATCGCTCGCATCCGAGCCGGGATTCGCCCGGATTTCCACCTGGGCCTGAACTTCGACGCCCGCGAAGACGCCCTGGCGCGCATCCACTTGCAGGAATGGCTGCCGCACGTCCAGAGCCTGCACCCGATGGTCTTTCACTGGGAGTTTGGCGAGGGACAGCGCGGCCCGGAGGAGGACCTCGACGTCACTTTCGGCACGCTGGCGCGTTACGGCCTGCCGGTCGTGCCCATGCTGCAAACTTATCCGACCCCTGCACCGCTGCCCGAAGAACAGGTGACGTGGGCCGGTCAGTATGCCTTTGCCAAAGGCGCAGTTGGAATCACCTATTTCCGCTACGGCGCGGACAGTTCCGCTTCCCAGATTGTGGCGGGAGTGTGCGCGGTCGAACCCCAGGAACCCCCCACCGATGAACCCAGGAAACGCGTGTTCCAGGTGCGGGCGCTGCGGCTGCGCGCGCGGGAAAGCCCCACGTTTCGGGCGCGGACGCTGGCAACCCTCGCGCTGGACAGCGTCATCGAAGTGGATGCGAAATCGCGCATGGAATCTGACGGCTACGTCTGGTGGTGCGGCAGGCAGGGCTGGCTGCCGCAGGGACGCAGCGATCAGCGCCAGGTGCTCATGATCGACCTGACGCCGGATGTCCCGCCTTACGGTCTGCCCCTCCTCGCTAACCTGGACGCCGAAGCACAGCCGGCCCTGTCCGATGCGCCTCAGAAGCGCTTCCGTGTGATGTCCAGCATGGTCCACATTCGCAGCCAACCCGACCTCGATCATGAATTTCTGACCGGCGCGACGTTACAGCGGGGCGCGGAAATTGTGGTGGATGCCGACGCCTGGGTGGATAAAAATGGCTTCCGCTGGTGGTTTCATGGCCCTGGCTGGAGCGCGGAGCTGGCCCTCGACAGCGGCCTGGCTTTTATGCAGGACCTCACGCCCGAAGTCGCGCGCATCGGTTCCCCACTGGTCGAAGACCCCGAACCTGAACCACCCGCCGATTCAGGCGAGTCGCCCGTTTCGGGGAACACGGACATCCCGTTCAAGCGTTTCCAGGCGTTGGGCCGCCTGAAAGTGCGCAGCCAGCCGGGTTTGGCGCAGCGCGCTATCAGCAGCGTACTGCAAGCCGGGGAGGTGATCCAGCCCCGGGCCGATGCCTGGCGCGAACTGGACGGTTACGTCTGGTGGCAGCACGGCACTGGCTGGAGCGCCGAACGCAGCCTGGATCAGCGCAAACGCTACATGGAAGATCTCACACCCGATATTGCGCGGGTGGAGCCGGGCACGCCGACGCCTGCGCCGCTGCCGGTTCCCACCGTACCCTGGCCCAAGCCGCTGCCCACGACCGCCCAGCGCTACTGGGTCGTGGCGCTGGGCGTGACGATCCGCGATGAACCCAATACCAACGCCATTCGCACCGGTCGCCTGCGCCAGGGGGAGGAACTGCTCATCAACCCGGCCAGCGAAGTCGAAGCGGACGGCTATATCTGGGTGCGGCATGCCGACGGCTGGAGCACAGTGCGCAGCCTGGACGGTAAAGAGGAAAACATGCTCAACATCGACGCGCTGCCGCTGATCGGTACCTTATTCCAGCAAACGCCGGTGCGCCTGGAGGATGTCGAGTGGGCGCAGTATTACGGCAATACCAGCTTTGCCTATCGTTATGGCAAGAAAAAAAACTACGATAGTTATTCCCAGGGGCTGCACGGCGGCCTGGATTTGGGCAAATTGTCGCTCGCAAAAGCCAACCCACCTGTGTTTGCAGCCGTCGAGGGTCTGTTCGATGGGCGCGGCAAGAAGTTTGGGCCGAATCGTGTCGATGTGCTGGTCGGCGATTATCGCATCATCTATGGACATGTCGGCAGCCCGGCGAACCTGGCGCGCCGGACTTCCGTCATCGCGGATACGGTGATGGGGGTCATCGAAAACACGCAGTATCATACGCACATCGAAGTGCGCTACCGCAACCGCTATATCCTCAACCCGCTGCTGCTGATGCCCCCGGCGCTGGTCGAGGAATTCGTCGGCAGGTTTCCGCCGGAAGACAGCACCTTCGTCCAGACCAGCACCTGGAACCGCTGGCTCACTCCGCTCGACCAGCCGGTGATTCGCCTGGGTGGTGAGGTCATCGGACCCCGGGGTTAAACATCTATCCATAAACCTTTTGGTAGACTCAGGTTTCGGGTACTGGGTACTGAGTGCTGAGGAAAAACAAGTGCCAGCAGAGACATCGTGACTCATTGCTCAACACTCAGTACTTTCTCAGCAAAACTGCGCTTACGGATAGATTGTAAGTACTACAGCAGCATCGATTTGTCGATCGCTTCGTAATCGCAGGCCAGTTCACGCCAGGCCCGCCCCAGCCGCTTGAAACCTTCCTCGATTTCCGCAGGGGCATGGGTGCCGTAATTCAGGCGGATGCGGAAGCTGCCACAACCGTTGGTATAAAACACGTTGCCGATGGCATAGGCCACGCCCATGTGAACCGCCGTAATATACAACTCCGCCGCGTTGGGGCCGGTTTTCGGCAGTTGCACCCACAGGTACATGCCGCCTTCGGGCACATTCCAGCGCGAGCCGGGCGGCAGGTAACGTTCAGCCGCCTGGAGCGCTACGTCCCGGCGGCGGCGCAGTTCGCGGTTGTTCCGTTCGAGCTGTTGGGCCAGCATCCCGCGTTCCAGCATGAGGTGGATGGCCCGCTGATTCAGGCCGGAGGTCGCCACGTCCGCAGCCTGTTTGACGCGCACTAACCGCTCGTAGTGGCGCGAATCGGTAATCAGGTAGCCGATGCGCAGGCCGGGCAGCAGCATCTTGGTAAATGCGCCGACGTGAATCACGATGCCGGTATCATCCAGCGCTTTCAGGGGTGGCAGGTGGTCCCCTTCAAAGCGGAATTCATGATAAACCCCATCTTCCAGGATCGGGACTTTGTAATCGTTCGCCAGGTTGAGCAGTTGGCGGCGGCGGTGCAGCGGCATGACGCTGCCGGTCGGGTTGTGGAAAGTGGGCATGACGTAAATCAATTTAGGGTTATTGTCGATAATAAAATTCTCAAGATAATCGAGCCGTATCCCTTCCTGATCCATGTCGATGCCGTGCAGTTGAATGCGCCGCGTGCGGGCAATGTCGATGATGCCCAGGTAAGTCGGATTTTCGGTGAGGACCACCTCACCTTCCGAGACCAGCGCCTGGATAATGAGGTCGATGCCCTGCTGCGCGCCGCCCGTGATCAGGACCTGATCGCTGCTGCATCGAATCCCCAGCGCACTGACGTAATCGCGCACTGCGCCCCGCAGCGGCCCATAGCCCTCCGGCGGTTCATAGCCGAGCGCTTTGGCCCCGTCGCGGTCGAGCACGGTATTGAGCGCGTCGCGCAGGTGGTGAACCGGGAAAAAGTCGGGTGAAAGGCTGCCGTGACTGAAGCTGATGACACCCGGTTTGCGGCCCAGGCGCATCATCTCGCGGATTGACCGGTCTGGTGTGGTCGGCGTCTCCTCCACAACCGGCGGATGATGGCCGTTGGTCGGCGCAGCACCGCCGTTAGGGGTTTCCCCGGCGACAAACGTGCCACGCCCGGCATGCGCGCTCAGAAACCCCTGCGAACGCAGTTCCGCGTAGGCATTGACGACGCTGATACGGCTGATATTCAACTGGCGCGCCAGGTCACGACTGGCTGGAAGACGGGCACCGGCGGGCAGGCTGCCGCTTTCAATCTGCATACGAATATGACGGATCAGCTGGCGATAGATCGGTTCCTCACCGTCACGATCCAACGGAATACTTAAATTAATCTGGTTCATCACGAACAACTGGCTCCTGGCAGATCTGGGTGAGTGGTTCTGACGTCTTCCGTGATTAGATTATACCATGTAGCACCAAATTGACCTGCACAAGCTGACCCCAAATTTCTTACGTAATCTGACTTTTGCCCTACGCTTAGATGGCCTATAGTATGATAGATGATGGTGAACGCTTTGGGAGTCTGGTGAATGTCTGACCTTGACACGTTTTTGGCGAAAGTCCAACAAAATATCAAGCTGCTCTCGTCTTCCGACGCAAAAATCCGGCGCGAGGCCGCCGTCTGGCTGGGCGAAGCGGGCGACCCCAGTGCAATCACCCGCCTGAAACAGGTCTACGAGGAAGACCCCAATGGCGGGGTGCGCAAAGCTGCCGCCTATTCGTTGGGCATGTTTCGGGCGCTCGAAATCGGGATGAACAGCTCTGACAATGACCTGGTGATAGAACGCCTGGAGGACATCGTCCTGCGCGACAAAATGGGCCGACGTGTGCCCATCCGCCTGGGCTGCCTGACGCGCCTGCTGCTGGCGCTGATCGTTTCGCTGGCGATCATCCTGGCCTTCAACTTCCTGATCTGGCCGCGGTATCAGGATCAGATTCTGGCGTTCCTGAGCGTCCCCGCCGAGCAGGGTGAGATGGAATCCAACCCGGCGACGAACACCGAGAGCGCCCAGGACGCCCTCGACACGCTGCTGATCGCCATCCGCGAGGATGCTGCCGCACTGCAAACCCAGTACCAGAACCCGGGCACGCTGGACTGCCAGATCGCCTTCAAAAACCCGATTGTCTACAATCCCGACCGCCTCGGCGACCAACCGGCTCTCGGCGCGGTGGCGACTCGCTTGAACGCCCAGGTAATGCAGCTGGTCACGGCCAAAGCACCTTACAATCAGGCGTGTGCAGCAGGCGAAACGGTGCTGGCTGCCGAAGCCGTGGCCGTGCCGCTGGCGACGCTGGAAACCTCGCTTGCCGACCTGAATGCCATCGAAGCTGACCTGAAGGCCGAGAGTTAACAGCCGCCGATTAAGCAAGTTTTGGTGATAGTTTCACCTACAAAACCATGACGATTGCACCATGCACCGGGCCACGTTCTGCGTTATCATCTTAAGGTTTATCGCTACAATTAGCCCATGGAGGGAATAATGGCAAAAGTAGCAATCAACGGCCTTGGTCGTATTGGCCGTGCCGCGCTGAAAGTGGTCATGGATACCCCGCAGTTTGAGCTGGTAGCCGTCAACGACATCGCCGCAATCGACAACATGGCTTATCTGCTCAAGTATGACAGCGTCTATGGACGCTATCATAAGAGCGTCGAAGTCAAAGACGGCGCTCTGATTATTGGCGGCCAGACAGTGCAGTACCTGAGCGAACGCAATCCAGCGGACCTGCCCTGGAGCGAGCTGGGTGTGGAACTGGTGTTTGAATGCACCGGCCTGTTCACCAAGGAAGAGGATGCCGGCAAGCACATCGAAGCCGGGGCGGAATGGGTGATGATCTCCGGCCCGACCAAGAGCAAGGGTATCCCCACCATCGTCCATGGTGTCAATCATCCCGACAGTGGGGCGCACATCATTTCCTGCGCAAGCTGCACCACCAACTGCATCACCCCGGTGATGGAAGTCATGGGCCGCCGCATCGGAATCAAGAAAGCCATCATGACCACCGTCCACGCCTACACTGCCACCCAGATGCTGGTGGATGGGCCGGGCGGCAAGGACATGCTGCGCGGTCGGGCGGCAGCCGTGAATATCATCCCGTCGTCCACCGGCGCAGCGGTCGCGACCGCCAAGGCGCTGCCGGAACTCGCCGGTAAGTTTGACGGTCTGTCGCTGCGCGTGCCCACGCCTGTAGGCTCGATTGCAGACATCGTCTTCATCGCCGAGCGGCCCACCAGCGTGGACGAAATCAACGCGATCTTCCGTGAAGAAGCCGCCACCGAGCGCTATGACGGCGTGATGGGCATCTCCGACGACCCGATTGCCTCGTCCGACATCCTCATGGATGCACGGGCGTCGATCGTCGATCTTACCCAGACGATGGTCGTCGATGGCGATCTGGTGAAGATCATGAGCTGGTACGACAACGAATGGGGCTATACCAACCAGATGATTAAGGAAGCCCTTCAGACGCTCGCCAGCAAGACGCCTGCCTGATACGGCGCGGCTGGACGATCACACCAACTGAATTAGCACACGATTCCGGGGGCAGGCTCAAGTCTGCCCCTGGCTGTTCTGGCAGTTCATCCCCATCTCTCTGCTTGCTCCACATGCGCTTGCCATCTAAAATAAGCAGTATCCGTGTACGAGACCGGCCCGGCAAACCCATCTTGGCACGTCATCCATGCATCGTCAGGCACAGCAGGACGCCAGAATGAACCATCCATCGGACGTGATCGTGAGAATTGATGATCGTCTGCGGTTGATGTCCGCAGTCCTGGCCGCGACCAACTGGCCGGAGCAGTCGCAAAAACGCCAGCCGCATGGCACCCACGCCCATGCCCGGGCGACCCGCAAGTATCTGAGCGCGCATCTCGATCACCCGGCGGTCGCCAGTTTGCAGGGACTGCTCGACCAGGGCGCGCCGCTGGAAGCCATGTTTACCTTCATTCTGTGTCTGGGCTGGCCGGGGCTGGAACTGCAAATCGACGTGCTGCCTGCCTGGGTCCCGCCGCGCTGGATCATGGAGCTGCGCGATTTTTATCACACGACCGACCTGTCCGAATGGTGGCAGCGTGAAGAAGGCGTCTGGAACAAAAGCCTGGACGAATCCGAACGGGTCTTTACCGACATTGCCTTCAAACCGTTTCTCCAGCCGTTTATCGGCGACGTCCCCGACGATCTGATCTTCATACCCAACATTTCCTATCCGACCGAGCAGGAAGTCGGCGTGCGCATCGGCCACGAACTGCTGTGCATCGCTGCGCCGCGCCGCGCCTGGGGCGACAGCCCGCCCTGGCCGTTTGACGAGGACCCGGCGCACGTCTACCGCGCCGCGCTGTCTCAGTTTGGGCGGCTGCTGATCAGCGCCTACCTGCGCCATCACCCTGATCGTCTGGCAGAAGCAGTGAAGAATCCCATCCCGGTGGGCGATCAGTTCGGGGCACTGTATCCCACCTGGGAAGAGCAGTTTGTAGCCCTGTGGGTGGCGGCGGCGGTCGCGATCTTTCTCGAAGATCACGTCAGCGCCGCCGAAGCCAAGGCTTATGTCCTGATGGCCCGCAAAGCCCAGGGGATGACCATCCTGCCGGGCACGATCAGCGTGCTGCGCCGCTACCTGAGTGAACGGGAAACCGGGCGCTATGGCGACCTGCTCGACTTTTTACCGATCTTCCCCAAACAACTGCGCATCGCCAAGCGCATCATGACGCTGTAGGGAATGCGTAATCAAAAAGCCCCGTCCAGTGTAGACGAGGCCGTGAGTGTCATGCTTGTTGGGGCGTGAGGAAGAGCCTTACGCACCCAGCCGGGTGACATTGCTGGCTTGTTTGCCTTTCTGTCCATCGGTGATTTCAAACTCGACCCGCTCGCCTTCTTCCAGCGTGCGGAACCCACCGCCTTGCACAGCCGAATAATGCACAAACACATCCGGCCCGTCTTCCTGACGAATGAAACCATAACCTTTGTCGGCGTTGAACCACTTGACCACGCCTGTCTTACGTTCGAGCATTGCTCCCAGACTCCTGAAAAAATGATGTTCCAATAGTGGCTTCGACACACAGCACTTGAATGATGGGGGTTCAAAAATCTGTGGTTCGCAGCATCGATTCAGGGTTAATTCCCCTCCCAATGGCCTCAAACATACTACAATTCAAAATCAAAATCAATAGGTTAAGTCAACAGTCTAAAGCGGCTAGCATTTCGTCAATAAGTGCTAATAACCCGCAGAATCAGGCACGTTTTGCGCTCAGGCTAAACCTCTCAGAAGCTGAGCGAACAGCGCTTCACGCTCGTGCGACTCTGCCGCCGCCAGATCCTCGCCCATGATGAGGACCGCCACCACCGTGGGGATCGCGCTTAACTGCTGGCGCTCGTCCACGCTGAGTTCGCGTTCCAGCAGCGTGCCGATCATCCGCGCCAGTTCCGCAATCAACTCCTCCAGCCGCCCATCGAGTTCATCGGCGGCGACTTCGAGAATCGTTTCGACCTGCTCGGCCACCTGCGCCTTGCGCATCGGGACCTGGACGCGCATCTCCAACCACGTCAGCGTGCCCGCATGCCAGATCGCCTGTTTCTCGCGCTCGGTCAGCGCCCGGCCCACGCGTTCCGCCGCCAGCGTCTCGGTGGCTTCACAGATCTGGGTATAATTTTCGGAATAGCGCATCAGGTTTTCTCCAGATTCGTTTGCAGCACACCCCGGCGGCCATTGACCCGCCATTGATCGTCGATGGCATCCAGTTGATCCGCCAGGCCAGGCGGCAGACCCACCACCGCGTCGCTCTTGAGCGTGCGCAGCGCCAGCAGCGGGCAGGGAAACCACGATGTCGCCTGCGCCAGCGGCGTCTCTGGCGGCCAGACGGCATCCCCGACCATGCGCCGGTAATTGGCATCGCCTTTGGTGATTGCCAGCCGACCGCCGGAAAACAGAGTCGTCAGCCGGGGTGGGAGATCCCACAAAAAACGGGTGCTGTTCCAGTAGCCATCCGGGGCCAGCCGCAGCCGTCCCTGTTCCAGATCGTCCCGCAGCCGCCCGCTGAACGCCGCCGAAGTCGAATCGTGCGCCTGCGCCAGATCGAGAAAATGGAGTACGTCCGGCACGATCGCATCGCTGACGAAGGTGGGATGCAGCTTGAGATGCAGCACCACCTGGTCCGCCAGGTGATCCGCCAGCAGCCGGTCGCTCAATGCCAGGTCCAGCGCCAGTTCGCTCCCGGCATTGTCGGTGATGAGATGCACGACGCCGCGCTGCCGCAGCAGGTGCTCGATGACCGGCCCGCGTTCATCGACCAGCAGGTCGCCATCAGCCCGCTGCTGGCCGTGCGAAGCTGCCAGCGCATAACTCAGGTCGATGCGGTTGCCCCACAGCGCAAACTCGATCATATCCGACAGCACCTGCTCCGGGCTGCCTTCCACCGCCAGCGCGCTGCCGAGCAGATCCCACAACTGCGCGCCTTCATAATCTTCCACTTTTTTGGGCGCAAACGGGTCGCGCGCGGTTTCCCACCAGTGCACAGCCTCGATCAGCAGACGGTAGGTGAAAATCTCGGCGAAGAACCACTCCGTCGCCTGCCAGGTTTCGCCGTTGTGCGTGGTCCAGGCAGCCAGCCAGTCGTCATAATCGGGCGCAGGCAGGTCGAGCATGGGGATTGGCGCGTCGGACACCAGGGCATCATGCAGCCGGTCGAGGGCCTGCTGAATCGGTGGGGCATAATCGGGATTCAGGCGCTGGGTCTCGCGGATGATGGCCGGAACGCGGACCTGGATGGTACGGCGTGCAAAAGCGTTGCTGGTGTCGGTGCGAATCGGCGGCGGGCGTCCGGGCATAACTAATTCATTCTCCGCGCTGCTGGGCAGCATTGACCTGATTCAGGATGTCCTGCTTGATGTCCTCTGGAATCTGGTTCCAGGGGATCTCCATGACCGCGCCCTGTAAGCCCCACAGGGCATTCAACGACACGCGGTCGGGGAAAGCGGCTTTGAGGCGCAGGTAGGCTTCGACCACCCCCACTGCCTCCAGGTCCTCCAGCGTGTGAATGCCGACGGCTTCGAGCCAGGAAGTGGTCTTAGGGCCGATATTCTTGAGTGGGGCTGAAGGCGGCATCCATACTCCTGAAACGCAGATTACAACCCAAAAAGCAGAGATCCTCGGAAGTCGGGTCAGTCACGAATCGGCCAGATCCACAAACGAGATGAGCTGGATTTCCTGCTCGATAATCCGCGAACGAACTGCCGGGTCGGTCAGCCAAACCAGTTCGACCTCGCGCTGGGCCGCATAATTCTGGCGGAAGCCGTCATTATAACCGGGATGGCACATCAACTCGGTCACCCCCTCCGGCAGCCCATCCAGCAGGGCCAGCAGGTTGTCCAGCGTAACCCCCTCGGCGTAAAAACGAGTCTCAAAATGATCCGTCCAGCGCGGCGTCACGGCCTGGGCCAGGATCTGCCGCAGCGCCTCGTAGCGCGGCCCGGTCAGTGTTTCGTCTGTCCGCCAGTCTGCGGCTGCCCGCACCGGCAGGTGATATTCGCCCGCCAGTTCCAGCAGGGTCAGGAAAGCCGCCGGGATGTGATAAGCGGCATGATGATGCGAATCGAGGTGATCCGGTTTGCGCCCGGCCAGTTGGAGGAAGCGTTCGAACTGGGCGCGCAGTTCGGCACTCACCTCGTCCGGGTCCAGACGATCGGCACGCGCCAGCGGGTTCCCGGCATGATAGGGGAACACGCCCTCCTGTACCAGCGACGGCACCTGGTCCGGCGGAAGCACCGGTCGTCCAGTGGTGAGGTTCAGGTGCAGGCCGATGCCGACCTGCGGCGCTTCGCGCTGGAGCAGTTCGATTCCGGCCCCGGCGTCGGGCATGTTGACCATAGCGGTCGTCGAGGTCAGAATCCCGCGCAGGTGCGCCTCTAAAATTCCCTGGTTAACCCCCGGCGAGAGGCCCAGGTCATCGGCATTAACAATCAATTTGCGTATCATCGAACAGGCAGCGTCACAATGAATGTACTTCCCAGGCCCAGGGTGCTGGTCACTTCAATTTGCCCCCCCTGCAACTCTACACAATCTTTGACAATTTTCAAGCCAAGACCCGTACCGCGAATATCACCGACATTGTCCGCTCGCTGATACGGCTCGAACAGCGTCGCGAGGCTGTCGGCAGGGATACCGATCCCTTTGTCATCCACCCGGATAACAATTTTCGCATCTGCCCGGAATACGCCCAGGGTGACCTCACCGCCTTTCGGGGAGTACTTGATCGCATTCGACAGCAGGTTGCGCACGATATAACCGGTCAGGACCGGGTCTACCTGAATCTCGTGGAGAAGCCCCTCGGTTTGATACTGGAGCGTGTGGTGCTCATCGAGCGTGGCCTCAAATTCGGAGACGATCTTCCGGCAGTGCAGCTCCAGATCGAAGATCGACAGGTTAACCGTCAGGTGTCCGGATTCGGCTCGCAGCACCAGCGAAAAATCGTTGAGGAGATTATCCAGGCGGCGGACCTGGCTGTGGATGCGCTGGAGGTGCATCTGGCGTTTGTCCGCCGTCATGCGCGCCCAGTAGCGTTCGATCATCTCTGCCGACGATTCGATCACCGTCAGCGGCGTGCGAAATTCATGGGTCACCATCGAGATAAAACGCCCCTTCGTCTCTCGCAGTTCCTTCTCGTGCTGCAATTCCAGTTGCAGGCGTTCCCGCTCGATCAGGGCTTTCTGGGCCTGTTTTTCGGTGCTGATATCCCGGCTGACCGACACCAGGCCCACCACCTCATCCTGATTGTCGCGAGTGACCGAGACTGCGGCCTGGATGTGCTGTACGCCGCCGTCCTGGGTACGATGGGTGACTTCGCCTTTCCACAGACCCAGATCAACAATCTGCCGGACCATCTCCTCTGTAGACATCGTCTCCTGCTCATCCCATGAAAATAATTCCAGGGCCGAAAAGCCAATGGCTTCGCTGGCAGGTAGACCGTACAACTTCTCTGCCGCCGGATTCCAGCTCAGAATAGACAGACTGAGGTCAGTCGAAACGACTGCATCGGAGACATTTTTCAGCAGGGTGGCCTGATAGCGCAGTTGTTCTTCCATGAAAATTCGATCGGTGATGTCGTGTCCGATCCCGATCAGGCCAATGATTTCGTCATCCTGGCTGCGAAGCGTCACCTGATTCATGAGCAGCCAGCGTTTCTCGCCCGTGTCCCGCCGGGTAGCTTCTGTCTCCAGATTAACGATTGGTGCTCCGGACCGAATATGTTCCAGGTCGATCTCATGGATATACTTCGCGATCTCCAGTGGGAAAATATCATAGGCCGTTTTGCCGATAATCTGGTCGGCAGTCAGGTTCTGATACTGGCAGTACATCTGGTTGACAAGTGTATA
>JAIOHO010000274.1 GCA_019912905.1 Anaerolineae bacterium | reverse complement strand
GGCCAATGTGGACCCGTTGATTGGAGGGTTGAATGTGTAAATGATAGGGAGAAACGCCGGTGGTTAATTCTTGCGTTTCAGTTTCGATCATCGGTTGAGCCTTATCTATCCAGTCACCGCAAAATCATGAGGCGCAGTTCGGTCAAAGTTTATGATCCAAAAGGTTTTATTCCGTGGAAAACTTGCGTCTCGAATCGTTCGAATTAGACAGGGACATCGCCGCTCATACACCCGGCCACGACGAGAAGCGAACGGCTGGAACGGCAGACCCGTATCCTTAATTAAAGGTCAGATTGTAGTCGCATATTTTTCGAGTAAATGAACTGTGAGGGTTTCACAGCCCCAGCCTTCGTTTCGAAGGTGAGACGGTTGATAATTTCCCCCAGCGCGAAATACAGCCAGAGCATCCGTTGTAGCTCTGTGCTCATCGTAAAGCTGAAAAACAGGAAGATCACCAGCCCGATCCGCGCGGCTGAGGCGTAGGCCATCATCTCAGCGTTCCCGCGAGTCCGGGCCTCCTGTTTAGCGCGCGATAACTGAAACCAGGTCAGCACCCACAGGGCAATAAACGGAATCAGACCGGCCAGGCCCAGCGCGATAGCGACCGAAAGAAATGCATTATGAGACGAAATCACCACTTCGCCGACATGCGTGCCGAGGCCGCCGCCGATGAGCGGGCTGGCTGTGAAAAGATCAATTGCGTCTCGATAAATCCAGGCGCGACCGCCCAGATCCCCCGAACTCAAAAGCGAAAAGCGATAACTGATATTGTCCAGGGGGACGAGTGGATAAATCAGGATGATCACCACCAGCGAGATGATGACGTATTTCAGGCGCGAAGTGGGCTTTTGAAGTTCCAGGAGCTGCAAAAGAGCGAGCAAAGCCAGCGAAACGACGCCCGAGCGCGACACGGTAGCTCCGATGCCGAGAATCAACAGCAGGAAGATCAGCAGGATGCCCGCTTTCCAGATGCGGCTGAATTGGTCGGAGCGCAGAAAGACGATCAGAAAGGGCATGACGAACAGATAAATCGAAGCGGTGGTATTGGCATCCCCCAGCGAGCCATCGACACGCTCATAGATGAGCTGGCCGACTTCATTCACCTGAAATTCGGTGTAGGCAAATACGAGGCTGAAAAGTGTTCCGGCCAGGAAGACCAGAATCAGTTCTTTGAGTCGATCCCTTGAATCGATCAGGTCAATGAGCATCAAAGTCCAGGCTAACAACTGGATGTAGGAAAAAAAAGGTGTGAGCCACAGATCGAAATCCGACCAGGCCGCTGAAATCAGGAGTATCCAGACAAACAGGCCGGCGATTTTGAAGATGCGCGCCGAAAAAAGGTGCCGAAAACTTTCATGCAGGACCATCTTGCGCAGAAGCCAGGCGGCAAAAACGACGGTGCCGACGACGCGTACCAGAGTCACATTGCCAGAGGAACCGGAGAATACTGCCAGGTTTTGCAGCGGGATCAAGAACATCATGGTGTAAAGGCCCAGGCGGGGTTTGAACAAAATCAGCAGCCCGAAGGGAATCATCAACAGGTAGCCAAGCGTCGAGACCGAGGGGGTCGACCCGATCAGGATGCCAGCCACCGCAGCGCAGCCCCATACGGCCAGCGCCAAAAGGATATTTTTATTTTCCATCTCGAGAGTCATGTGACCAGCCTTGCGCATCCACCCGGCATTGGAATCCTGATCAAGCAGTTTGCGTCCAATCCGATTGAATTTTGTGTCGGGACGATTCCATCAATCGTTTGTGTGAAAGATAACCCTATTGTACGGGTAAATACCCGAATCGATGATAGAGTTATCGCCGATACGAAGAAGGGAATGCCGATCCCCACTTGATCCTGCAACCCTGCTTCCATTGTATAGAGATGCCCTGAGATGGCAAGTATCCCCCCTGTATGGGCATAGGGGGCGTCAGACGAGGCTGGCGAAGATCTGGTCATACTGGGCGTGCATCTGCTCCAGGCTGAAATGCTGCTGGACAATCGCCCGGCACTGCTCGCCAATTTCCGTGCGTGCTTCTGCGGACAACTGCGCAAATCGTGTGAGTGCCTGTGCGAACCCCTTGATATCTTCCGGAGCAAGCAGCGGGATGAAGCCTGCTCCGTTGGCAATTACCCGGTGCGGCGGAATGTCCGACAGGATCACCGGGCAGCGGGCAGTCATGGCTTCAATAACCGCGACCGGCAGCCCTTCTACTGTTGACGCAGAAATGAAAATATCCGCTTCTTTCAGATAACGATAGACTTCATCGCGCGGGATCGGTCCGGTGAGGGTCACCCGATCACTCAGCCCCTGGGCTTCGATCCGTTCGCGCAGTGCAGTCTCCAAACCGCCCTGTCCGATAAAGATCAGTCGTCCGTTATCCGGGAAGCTTTGCGCAAAAGCCTCGAGAATTTTCAGGGGCTGTTTGAGCGGGATCAGCCGCCCGATTGCGAGCACGGTCAGCGGCCTGGATGGGGGCGGTGGCGGCACGGCGGCCAGGATGCGGTCGATGCGGGCCATATCCACCCCATTCTGGACCACGTACCCCCGGCGTCCTACCAGTCGTTTGACCAACGGCGGAAAGCTCTGGTAACTGGCATGGCTGCAAAAGATGATGCGCCGAAAAAAGAGGAAGACGATCCAGGTCATCAGCCGGTTGCGCAGCTTGAGGTTCGGGTAAGAGGTGTGAACAGTGTAGACCAGCTTGCAGCGATAACGCGGGAGGCTGAGAAAATTAAGCAGGATGAACATCGAACCGACGTGGGCATAATGCGCGTGGATGAGGTCATAGTCACCCGCCTGGAGCGCGGCCCGCAGCGTGCGGGCAAAACCGGGCAGGGTTCCGTCACCGTTGTACAGCGTCAGGGAATCGGGCACCTCGACCTCGGCGGGGAAAAAAGTCACGATGGTGATTTGATGTTGGTGCATAAGGGGAAGCGAAAATTGATTGTATGGAGCGCTGGTGTCTGGTAATGAGTTGACCAAGCGGAGAATGCACAATGACCGATTTGTTGACACCGAATCTAACCTCTGTGTAAGATTATTGTCAGTCGTTATAGATTGCTATGCCGTTCATAAGCGAAGAATCGCTAAAGATGATTCTCTCCAACACGTTTTTCTCCCCAGACCAACAGCTTTTGTGCAAACTTTTGAGCACTGCCCTCTCCTGAAGCAAAGGAAAGTTTTGGAGACAAACGCGCCCAGTTGCCCAGGCGAGTACCTAGCAGCGGAAGGCGTGTGGGCAGAAGAACGAAGTAACCCGTGATCTGGAAGTCTATGGGCAAAGTATTCAGGAAATCATCCAACGAGCCGGGAGTAAAGTAGCTGTATCGAATCGTTTTATGCCCCGTCATTCGCCGTGTTCTTAAGGAGAACGAGGTCAGTACATTGGTAATGTGCCAGGGATTACGAACATCGAATACAAGGCGACCTCCGGGCTTAAGAACACGGACCATTTCGCGGATCGCCGATTTTGGCTGAGGGCTATACCACAAAACCGATGAACATAAAATACGGTCAAATTGATTTGATCTGAGAGGCAATTCGCTAACATCTGACGATAGGAAGGACACCGTATCACCGAAACGCTCATGCCATGTATCGGCATAGTTACCCAGATCAACACCTACCATTTTAATATCCATAAAGCGTTTTTGCAGGCGTTGCAATAAATCACCAGAAGCGCAGCCACACTCCAGAAGACTACAACCATCATAGCACTGAAGCTGATCCAGTGTAATTTCCTGATAGTGGTAGTGCATCGCATCAGCAGCAAGTTTAGCTGAGTTATTGAGCCAAAAAGAAGGATAGGTTTTTTGGAAAAACTTCCGATTCTCGTTTTTCATGGGGGCTGTGCATTCCTCATGCTGTATATAACGGAGAAGGCCACGATATTGTTTCTCTTTGTGTGGGATATGAGAGCAACCAAGAGAATATCATATAAGGAAAGTTGATTGCAGGGGAGTTGAGACTTCTAGCCAGGTTCATCAGATGTGTCAGAGTGGGCGCTCAGTCAGGTACTCACTGAGAGTGTGTGCACTGTGTTCAATATGCTCATGCATCCACGACCTGGACAACTGCGCATCCCGCGCGTAAACCGCTTTGAGGAGGCGTTCGTGTTCGATGATGGCCTCCTCGGGGCGATTGGGCATTCCGTGCAGCCGATCCCAGGGTGACTTCAACCACAGGCCGCGGATAATCTGTGACAGGTGCTGCATCCCGGCGGTGTAATAAATCAGCCAATGAAATTCATAATTGAGCTTGCGAAGTGTCTGAAAGTCAGCCGCCTCGACACTCTGCCGGATGGCCGCCTTATATTCATGCAGGTGTTTGACATCGGTGATCCGCAGGTTAGGCACGGCTGTGCGGGTCGCGAGTTCCTTTACCGCACTGCGGATAAAATAAATCTCACGAATATCTTCCAGCGTGATTTCTGCGATTTGTACGCCATGATAGGGGCTGTGACTCAGCACACCTTCGGCCACCATCTGCTGGATGGCTTCACATATCGGCGTGGAACTGACGTCGAAACGCGCCGCCAATTCGTCTTGCCGCAGTCGGTCGCCAGGAGCCAACTCACCTGACAAAATCATCTCACGGAGCAAATCCACAATTTGATCTTTCTTGGTTCTGGCGGGCTGGGAGTCAGATGAATTCATCAGTCAACCTGTGAAAAACCGGAGTTTAGCGGTTGTGCATGTTGTGTTTGAATAAGAGGTTCATTTACCACGCTGCTAATTTTGCTCAGGACAGGCGGCTTCCTCGTAGAGTTTCAGCATGCTCTCCAGATAGACATCCAAACTGTATTTGCGCTCGATGAGCACCCGTCCGCTGGTCTTCAGCATTTCGCGCTGATTGGGGTTCGTGATGACCGATCCAAGTGCTTCAATCAGTGCCTCCAGATTACCTGTCTCAAAAATCAGGGCATTGACGTTGTGCTGCAAAACATCCAGATTGCCCTGACAATCCGAAGCCACGACCGTAAGGCCGCACGCCAAATTTTCGAGCAGAGCTAACGATAAACCTTCGGTCTCCGTGGGGAAGGCAAATATATCACTCATCCAGTAAAAATCACGGATTTCTGACTGGGCGCCTGTAAATTTCACCCGATTACTGATATTGAGTTTCTCACTCAGCGCCTCAAGCCGGGTGCGTTCCGGGCCATCGCCGACGATCAGCACACACACATTGGGATGCTGCTTCAGCGCGGCTACGGCCTGAATCAGCAGATCAACGCGTTTGCTGGGAATCAGGCGGCCCGAATGGATAATGACCAGAGCATCCGGTGAAATACCGTGCTGCGCACGCAGCTCATTACGCGCCTCGGTTGTCGGCGGGTGGAAGAAATCGGTGTCGATGCTGTTGGGGATCACACTCACGCGATTCGGACTCAGACCTGCATCCAAAAACATGCGTTCATTGGTTTTTGAGATGGCAGCAAAACGATCAACAGACTGGTGCAATACACCCAGGCGCAAACGACCAAGGAGAGTTTCCTGCTTTTCAGAAACAGCGAGGTTGTAATTGACCGTCAAGACCAACGGCTTTCGAAGCAGCCACTTCACGATGAGACCGACGAGCAAGGGGGTGTCGATGCTCTGGGCGTGGACGACCTTGACTTCGTGTCGATGCCGCCATATCCATCCCACAGAGGCCAATCCAAAGGTCAGCGAACGCAGTTTCCCCCGACTGCCATTACCTAACCGATAAACGGGGGTATTGCCAATCCGTTCCTCCCGCAGTAGTCCAGGGTACCATGAGGTCAGCACCACCGTCGGATGCCCCTGCGCATTCAGGCCCTGGCTCAGGGTTTTGGTGACCTGTTCTGAACCGCCGACAATCGGGAAAAAGCTGGAAATTACCTGACAGATCATCCGAAACAACCTCAAGAATCGAGTCTGCAATCATGACTATGCAGTCATAGGTATAAAGCCAGTCGAAACAGTGCTGGGTACTGAGTCCTGAGTTTTTGAGCAAGAAATTGCGCTCAGTATCCATAAGAATTTCTTCGTTTGTACTTATCCTCACTATTCTATACCACTTTCGGCATGGAAACCGGGCTGCAACCTTGAGAAAGACACAGCATGTCGCCGAATCGTGCGGACTTGATTCTACGAGACGCGGTAGCGGGCGGCGTATTCCGGGTTGATCTGGATGCCCAGGCCGGGCCGGTTGGAGATCGTGTAGTAGCCCTGCTGAATGGCGGGCGGCTCAAGTTGCAGTTCCCAGAAGAGGGGGTCGCGCTGGCGGTGGAAACACTCGACGTAGCTGCCGTGCGCGATGCTGCTCAGCAGGTGACCGGCAACCTGGGCCTCTTCATGATGCGCCATTCTGACTCCGTAGGTCGAGGCGACTGCCGCCACGCGCCGCCAGATGGTGGGTCCCCCACCCCACGACGTATCGAAGTTGCAGTAATCCACCGCGCCAGAGGCCAGCAGGTCGCGCACCGTGTCGATGCGATGTTCGCTCTGCCCGGCGGTGACGGGGATACCCGTCGCCAACCGCACATCGCGCAGCCAGCGCCGGTCGTTATACCAGCGCACCGGCTCCTCAAACCAGCGCAGCGTGATGCCGGCGTCCTGGGCCAGCCGCACGAAAGTGATGGCCTGCTGGAGGTCATAACCCTGGTTGGCATCCACCATGAAATGAAAATCCGGCCCGGCCACGGCGCGCGCGATCTTCAGCCGTTCCAGGTCTTCCTGCGGGGTCAGGCCGCCGATCTTAAACTTCATGCCGATGACGCCATAGGCGACGTAATCCGCGATCTCTGCCGCCAGTTCGTCGTGAGTCTGGCCGTAGTAGCCGCCGATGGCGATGATCGGCAGCCGGTTGGTAAACCCACCCCACAGGCGGTTCAGCGGCATTTCCAGCGCCCTGCCGAGCGTGTCCCAGATAGCGGTATCGACGGCGGCGATGGCCTGCATCACCAGCGCCCGGTCGCGCAGGATGTCATAGGTCGCCGGTTTCATCGCTTCCCAGCAGCCTTCCGTGTTGAAGACATCCATCCCCATCAGTGCCGGGGCCAGCTCCTCATGGATGATTTTGCGGATGAGGGCCTGCTCCGCGTCGGTATCGCCGGTGTAGACCTCCCCCACCACGCCCTGCTGGGTGAACAGGCGCGTGATGATGGTGCAGCGGTTCTGCATGGCGTACTTGCTGCCCCGGTAGATGCGGTCGAGCGGGATGCGGATTGCGTCGGTTTCGATGCGCTCGATGGTCAGCGCGCCGGGTTTGCGCCAGGTCGTCGGCTGCTGGGAGGTGTCGGTCATGAGGTCCTCGTCGGTGGATGGAAGGATCAGGATGGATGTTCGATTAAAAAGTTGGTCAGGGTGCGCTCGCCGTTTTCGATATGTTCGCGCATCCGCGTACCCGCCAACTGCGCGTCCCCGGCGTAAATCGCTTTCAGGATGCGTTCATGTTCGGTGATCGCTTCCTGCGGGCGGGTTGGCAGCACGTGCAGCGTGTCCCAGGGCGACTTCAGCCACAGGCTGCGGATGATCTGCGCCAGATGCGGCATCTCGGCGCTGTGGTAGATCAGCCAGTGGAATTCATAATTGAGCTTGCGCAGGGTCGGGATGTCGCCGGCTTCCACGCTCTGCCGGATGGTGGCCTGGCATTCGTGCAGGCGCTTGACGTCCGCGATGCGCAGGTTGAGCACCGCCACGCGGGTTGCCAGTTCCTCCATCACACTGCGAATCAGGTAGATCTCGTGCACGTCTTCCAGCGTGACTTCGGCCACCTGCACGCCGCGATATGGGCTGTGGCTGAGAACCCCTTCGGCCACCAACTGCTGGATGGCTTCGCGGATGGGCGTCGAACTGACGTCGAAGCGTTCCGCCAGTTGATCCTGAAGCAGCCGGTCCCCCGGGGCCAATTCGCCGGACAGGATGCCATCGCGCAGCATATCGACGATCTGGTCCTTTTTGGTTTTAGCGGGCGGGCGGTCAGCAGGTGACATTTCGCATCCTGTTCTCGTCGGAATGGGCTGCACATCTTTTCAAATGTGCCTATCAGAATTTGGCAATTATGCATCTTCGCGCTTTAATATATATAATCCTGATCATTATATAATATTTTGCGAGGATGCACACCTGTTCAGCAAACCGGTGTGAAAGGAGCGGCGATGGGATTACTCGACCAACAGGTGGCGATGGTGACCGGGGCCGGACAGGGCCTGGGCCGTGCGGTCGCCCTGGAATACGCGGCGGAAGGGGCCAGCGTCGCCCTGCTGGAGCGCAACCCCGAGACCGCGGAAGCTGTGCGCCAGGAAATCGAGGCGGCAGGCGGCGAGGCCCGCGCCTACCCGCTCGACATCACCGATTACGACCGCTACGCCCAGGTCGTCGCGGATGTCATCGCCTGGAAGGGGCAGATCGACGTGCTGGTCAACAACGCGGCGATTGCGCTGTACGGCACGATTTTGAACGACACGCTCGAAAACTGGCGCAAGCAGATCGCGGTCAACCTCGAAGCGGTGTACATGGGGTCCAAACTGGTGGCTCCGCACATGGTCGCGCGCCGCTATGGGCGCATCATCAGCGTGGCGTCGATCCAGGGATTCGCGTCGAGCGGCGACGCCGGACCCTACAACGCCGCCAAAGGCGCGATCATCGCCTATACCAAATCGATGGCCGTCGAACTCGGGCCGTACAACATCATGGTGAATGCCGTGGCACCGGGCTTCATGCGCACGCCGATGTCGTTTGTCGATGGGGTGGACGAGACGACCACACCGGACTTTGAGGAATGGTACGTGCGCCGGGGCAAAGTGCCGCTGCGCCGCACCGGGCTGCCGGAAGACGTGTCCGGGACGATCGTCTTTCTGGCGTCCAGTTACTGCCGCTACATGACCGGCCAACTGCTGGTGGTGGATGGCGGCCTGATGAGCACATTTTAGGGGCTGGTATGGTACATTGCTCTCAACCCCCGACCCCTGCGCGGGGGCAGCATAGCTGCCTTCAGGCGAGCCTTGCTCGACCCCCTCAGCATCCCTCAGGGCGAAGGGGAGCAAATCAGTTGAGCATAAAAAGTCCCTCTCCAGTGCGAAGCCTCCCAGTGGGATGAGGGAGAGAGGGATTTAGGGTGAGGGCAAATTAGGGCAAATCATCATACGAGTTACATGGTTTTTTGAACAAGGTTATGAGGAAAGGAAAAGAACTGATGAAACATTCCAGGCGGCTTTCCCGGCGCGATTTTCTGAAGACTTCGGCGGCGCTTGGGGCCGGGCTGACCCTCAGCCAGTCGCTCCCCGCGCTGGCTCGCACCCGGCGGCAGGACGACGAACTGGTGATGTGGTGGTGGGGCGAACAGGAACTGCCCGGCCTGCAAGCCTGGGTGGATGACACCGTCGCCGCCTATACCGGCGCAAAGGTCAGCGCCATGCTGCAAAATACCGATGTCGTCATCTCCCAGTTTCAGACCGCTGCGGCGGCCAATGAAGCCCCGGACGTGCAGTTTCTGTGGAACGGCATTTACCACATGGAAAGTGTCTGGTTCGGCTATCTGGCCCCACTCAATGGGCTGGTCGATCAGGCCGTGCTGGATCGTTCCGGCGCAACCCGGCTGAGCTTCTACCAGGGCGATCAGTACCGCATCGGCTGGTATCCGCTGCCGATGATCTGGGAATACAACAAGGACGTGTTCGATGCGGCGGGTCTGGATGCCGATAATCCGCCCAAAACCTGGGATGCTCTGCTGGATGCCTGCGACAAGATCAAGACCTCCGGCGTGGACCCGATCGGCGGCGGCGTGCAGGATGGCTTCTGGGGTGAATGGTATCTGGGCCACGCGCTGGCGCAAAGCCTGGACTCCCCCAGTGAGGCGCTCGACCTGTTCATCGGCGACCTCGATTTCCGCGAGCCGAAATATCACGAATTCTGGGTGCGGCTGGAAGAACTCAAGACCAGCGGCTTCCTCAACGACAGCATGAGTTCGCTGGAGCTGTACCCCGGCATCGACCTGGTGGTGACCGGCCAACTGGGGATGAGCGAGTCGATTGGCACGCGCGTCCCGGCGGACAACGACACGCTGAACGGGCGCGTCGGCGTGATGACCATGCCGGTCTTCGGCACAGGCGCGCTGGCCGGGAAGCCGATCCTCGACTCGCAGGGCCTGGGCATCTCCAGCCAGACCGAGCAGAAAGAACAGGCGGCGGCCTTCCTGGAGTTTATGCATGCACCGGAGCAGTTGGCGAAATTCTGGGAACTCACCCACTGGATGCCCGCCGACTCGACCTGGGACAGCAGCGTGATCGACGCTCCTATCGTCCAGCAGTTGTGGGATGGCTGGGTGACTTCGGCGGACAGCATCCCCTATATCCCGAACCTGATGCCCGCCCAGTTCTGGACGGATGCCATGTTTGTGGCCTCGCAGGAGATCATTGCCGGGACGATGACCGGCGAGGCAGCGGGTGATCTGGCGGCGCGGGTCGTGCAGGAATGGCGCGACTTCAACCCCGATCTGGTCGAGAATTACCAGAAGTGGGCGGATGACCTGCGGTAACGTCCCTTTGAAATGACCCTTGATTGCCGATGCAGCCATTAGCGCTTAGCTTTTAGAGGACTGTGCGAGATCCGCACGTCACCCCTGACCTCAACATACAAGGGGTTGGGGGTGAGATTTTGAGCGAGGAAAATGAACGGGCAAGCAGACCTTTTGGTCTGGTCTGCTGGGCTAAAAGCTAATGGCTAAAGACTAAAAGCTAAATGATCCGAACAAAGAACCCTCTCCTCCCCTACTTTTTTGTCGCGCCGCTGGTGCTGCTGCTGCTGTTCGTCTTCGGCTATCCGCTGGTGCAGATCTTCGATTTCAGCTTCCGGCGCATTCGCGGCATCGATGGCCCCTGGGTCGGGCTGGAAAATTACCAGTTGATCCTGAACCAACCGCTGTTTCACGAGGCCGTCCAGCACAACGTCCAACTGCTGATCGCCGTGCCGATCATCCTCATCCTGTCGCTGATTATCGCCGTCATCCTGTACGACCGCGTCCCCGGCTGGCGCATCTACCGGACGATCGTGTTTATCCCCTACATCCTGGCCGTGCCCATCGTCGCCGTGGTGCTGAAGAAATTCTTCCAGTACGACGGACCCTTCAACGAGGCGCTGCGCGTGGTGGGGCTGGACCTGTTCGCCCTGGACTGGATGGGATCGCCCGATCTGGCGCTGTGGACGGTCCTGTCGGTCATCATCTGGCGGGAAATCGTCTTCTGCATCGTGCTGATGCTGGCGCGGCTGTTGAGCCTGGACGAGGAGATGCTCGAAGCGGCGCAGTTGGATGGCGCGGGCTGGTGGCAGCGGTTATGGTTCATCATCCTGCCGCAGATGGCCGGGGTGATCGAGTTTTATTTTGTGGTCAGCTTCATCACCATGATCGCGGCGGTCTTTTCCTACATCTTCATGATCGGCAAGGGCGGCCCGGGCACCTCGACGATGGTGCTGGAGCTGTATATCTTCAACTTCCTCACGCGCAGTTCGCTGCCGGGGGTGGCTTCGGCGGTGTCGGTGATGCTCTTTCTGGTGACGACGGTGCTGATTTTGATCCTCTTCTGGGTGCGGCGCGGCGAGCGCGAGCAGGAACTGGCATGAACGCCAACATCCGCGACGCAGACTACAGCGAATCGGACTCGATTCCGGCGGAGCGACGCCGACTGACACCCGGTATGGTCGCGCGCCAGGCGGTGCTGCTGTTCGGCGTGTTCCTGGCGCTGGCTCCGGCGGGCTACATGCTCCTCACGGCCTTCAAGACCAAAGAGGAATACCTGTTCGACAAGATCGGCCTGCCCGACGCCCTGGTGCTGACCAATTTTTCCGAGGCGCTGGTGCAGAATCCGTTTTTGCTGTGGATGCGCAACAGCGCAATCCTGGCGATTGGGGCGGTGCTGCTCAGCACGGTCATTGCGGCGCTGGCGGCCTTTGCCATCGCGCGCATGCAGTTTCGCGGGCGCGACCTGCTGTTGTCGATCAGCACGTCGCTGATGGTGATTCCGCCGGTGGTGATGATCGTGCCGCTGTTCGTGCTGTATACGCGGCTGCACCTGATGAGCACCTTTCACGGCACGATTATTATCTATGCCGGGCTGATTACACCGTTCTCGGTGTACCTGCTGGTGAGCTTCTTTCGCACGCTGCCGACCGAGATTCTCGAAGCGGCGCTGATCGACGGGGCGTCGCCGCTGGGCGTGCTGTGGCGGGTGGTGATTCCGCTGTCCGGGCCGCCGCTGGTGACGCTGTTCGTCGTCAATGCGCTGTACGTCTGGAATGACCTGCTGATCGCGCTCATCTTCCTGCAAAGCGACGACAGCCGCACGCTGATGGCCGGGCTGAGCGTGTTCCAGGGGCGTTATAACAATCAGATTCCGCTGACGATGGCCGGGATGGTGATGGCGAGTCTGCCGATGCTCATCCTCTACATCCTGTTTCAGCGCTATTTCATTCGCGGCCTGACCGCCGGGGCGCTGAAATAGGCGGATCTTCGCAGGCGCATGGCATGACGCGCCCCGACCATGATAACGATGCGGCGTGGATACTGTTGTGCGCTTTTACGCTCGAAATGCCCTCGCCCTAAATCCCTCTCCCTCATCCCACTGGGAGGCTTCGCACTGGAGAGGGACTTTGAAAAGCGCTTTTCTCCCCTTCGCCATGAGGGAGAAGGGGCCGGGGGTTGAGGGCAAAAGTTATGACATGCTCGAATAGGAGCGACACTTGTGCGAGTCTGCACTCTGACGACTAACCACTGAACACAGGAGACACACGATGGGAGAACTGGAGGGGCGCATTGCGATCGTCACCGGCGGCGGTCGCGGGATCGGCTTCGGCATCGCGCAGCGCCTGGCCCGCGCCGGAGCCGAGGTGATTATCGCCGAATTTAACCCTGCGACCGGGCAGGAAGCCGTGCGCAGCCTGACCGAACAGGGCCTGAAAGCCGGGTTTCATGAAACCGACGTGCGCAGCCCGGAGAGCGTCGAGGCGCTGGCGGAGTCCGTGCGGGCGCACTACGGGCGCATCGACATTCTGGTGAACAACGCGGGGCTGGCGGCCATCGGCCCCACCGAGACATTCCCGCTGGACGACTGGTACCGGCAGGTGGATGTCATGTACCACGGCGTCTTTCTGTGTATGCGCGCCGTCGGGCGCATCATGCTGGATCAGGGTAAGGGCGTGATTCTCAACATCAGTTCGATTGCCGGGCTGGGGGCGTGGCCGCTGCGCAGTGCCTACGACAGCGCCAAGGCCGCGGTCATCAGCCTGACGGAAAATGTCGGCTGTGAATGGGCGCGGCGCGGCGTGCGCGTGGTCAGCGTTGCGCCGGGGGTGACGCGCACCGCCATGCTCCAGCAGATGGTCGATGAAGGCATCGCCCGCCTCGACCAGTACAACCAGCGCACGCCGATGGGTCGCGTCGCCGAAGTCGAGGAGATCGCCAGCGTGGTGCAGTTCCTGGTCAGCGATCGCGCCAAATATATCACTGCGACCACCGTCAGCGTCGATGGCGGCTGGGTCGCCTGGGGCAATCTGCCCTATTAATTAGGTGTGCGGGTTTATCAGGTGGAAAGATTTTTGTGGCTCTGTAGCGACTCTAAATCCTCTCACCAAAGTGGTGAGGGAAACTTCAGAATAGCCTGAACCTGCCTGGCTCCCCCTCGCCATAGCGAAGCATCCCTGTGGGATAGCGAAGCGGGATGGAGAGGGGGCCGGGGGGTGAGGTATTGAGCGGGAGTCTATCACGATGAAATTCGAGAATCAGGTGGTGTGCATCACCGGGGCTGGGCGCGGCATCGGCTATGCGCTGGCAAAGGCATTTGCGGCGGAAGGCGCGCAGGTGGTCATCGCCGAAATCGACCCGGAAACAGGCCGCGCGGCAGCGGAATCCCTGAACGCGACCTTCGAGCCGCTGGACGTGCGCGACGCGGCAGCAGTACAGCGGACCGTGCAGGCGGTGGTGGATCGTTTTGGGCGCATCGACGTCTGGATCAACAACGCAGGGGTGGCCCATAAGGGCCTGGCGGTCGATCTGCCGCCGGGGGATTGGGACATCGACCTCGGCGTGATGCTGTCCGGTGCCTTTTACTGCGCCCATCACGTCGGCCCGGTGCTGATCCGCCAGGGCCAGGGCACGCTGATCAACATGGCCTCGGTCAACGGCCTGCTGGCGCAGAAAGGCCGCGCCGCTTACTGCTCGGCCAAGGCGGGGTTGATTATGCTGACGAAGGTGCTGGCGTCCGAATGGGGCGCGCACGGCGTCCGTGTGAATGCCATCGCGCCCGGCGTGGTCATGACCGATCTGGTCCAGGCCGGCATCGACCAGGGCATCGTCTCCGAGGAAGCCTATAAAGGGCGCATCCCGATGGGCCAGCTTGGGGAACTGGAC